>JBGSWX010000321.1:0-2538 GCA_041751695.1 Burkholderiaceae bacterium
CATGTGGGGTATCAAAAGATCGAGAACCTGAAGCGGTTCGGCGCCGCTGAAGACAGCTATGTCGATTACAAACTCGGCGTCAACTACGACATCGCGGGTTCGGGCTGGATCATCGGCGCCGCGGTAATCGGCACCAACGAAAAGAATCTGTTCACCGTGGGCGACCTGTCGGAAGGCGGCGGCAAGACGCGCGGCGTAATCTCGCTGTCAAAAGCGTTCTAAGGGTAAGCGACCGATGAAACTGATTACCGCCGTTATCAAGCCGTTCAAGCTGGACGAGGTGCGTGAGGCTTTGTCCGCGGTCGGCGTGCAAGGCATCACCGTCACCGAAGTCAAGGGCTTCGGAAGACAAAAAGGTCATACCGAGTTGTATCGGGGCGCCGAGTACGTCGTCGATTTCTTGCCCAAGGTAAAAATCGAGGCCGCGGTGTCCGATGATATTGTCGAGCGCGCGATCGAGGCGATCGAAGGTTCGGCGCGCACCGGCAAGATCGGCGACGGCAAGGTATTCGTGTTCGATCTCGAGCATGTCGTTCGCATTCGAACCGGTGAGACCGGCAAAGACGCGCTCTAACCCGATGAGGATGACGATGAAGAAACTGATGGTCATGCTCCTCGCCGCAGGAGCGTTTGCAATCGGATCGCTGTCGCCCGCGGTCGCGCAGTACGAAAATCCAAAGCCCGGTGAAGCGGCGAAAACCGACGCTGCAGCGCCGGCGAAGGTTCAGACCGCTGCACCCGCGGTCGCGCAAGCGCCAGCGGCAACGCCGGCGGCTCCTGCCGCTGCCGCCGACGCTCCCGCATCTACAACACCAGCGCCCAACGTCAACAAGGGCGACACTGCGTTCATGTACGCCGCCACGATGATGGTCATTTTGATGACCATCCCCGGGCTCGCGCTGTTTTACGGCGGCCTGGTGCGCTCGAAGAACATGTTGTCGGTGTTGATGCAGGTGTTCGTTACATTCGCGTTGATCGCGATCCTGTGGATGATCTACGGCTACTCGCTCGCGTTTACCGGCGGTGGACCGTTCATCGGCGGGCTGTCGAAGATGTTTTTGTCCGGCGTCACACCCGAATCGGCCGCCGCGACGTTTAGCAAGGACACCTACATTCCGGAGCTGATATTCGTTGCGTTCCAGTGCACGTTTGCGGCGATCACCTGCGCGCTGATCGTCGGCGCGTATGCCGAGCGCATGAAGTTTTCCGCGGTGCTGTTGTTCATGGCGCTGTGGTTTACGTTCAGCTATCTGCCGATGGCGCACATGGTCTGGTACTGGGACGGACCCGACGCGATCAAGGATGCCGCCACGCAGGCGACCGTCGGCGCTGCCGCTGGCTGGTTGTGGGCCAAGGGGGCGCTCGATTTTGCCGGTGGCACCGTCGTGCATATCAACGCGGGAATCGCGGGGCTGGTCGCTGCGTACGTGCTTGGCAAGCGCATCGGGTACGGACGTGAATCGATGGCGCCGCACAACCTGACGTTGACGATGGTCGGCGCTGCGATGCTGTGGGTCGGCTGGTTCGGTTTCAACGCCGGCTCCAACCTTGAAGCCAACGGCGTAGCCGCGATGGCCTTCGTCAACACGCTGTTCGCCACGGCTGCGGCGGTGCTGACATGGACCTTTGCCGAGTGGATGGTGAAGGGCAAGCCTTCGATGCTCGGTGCGGCATCTGGCGCGGTCGCAGGTCTGGTCGCGATCACGCCGGCGTGCGGATTCGTCGGTGTGATCGGCGGTGTGGTGATCGGCGCAATTGCGGGCGGCGCGTGTTTCTGGGGCGTTACCGGGCTGAAGAAGATGTTGGGTGCAGACGACGCGCTCGACGTATTCGGAGTGCACGGCGTGGGCGGCATCACGGGTGCGCTGCTCACCGGTGTGTTCGCTTCCCCAGCGCTGGGCGGCCTTGGCATCTGCAACTACATCACCAACAAGTGCGGCGATCCGGCTGACTTTCCCGGCATCGGCGCGCAGGTGTGGATTCAGTTTCAGGCCGTGTTGACCGCGGTCATTCTGTCTGCGGTGGTGTCGTACGTTGCACTGCTGATCGTCAAGATGGTGGTCGGCGTGCGAGTGGCCGAAGAAGACGAACGCGAAGGGCTGGATACGACTTATCACGGGGAATCGGCGTACAAGATGTAAAGAACGGACGCGCGCGGCTCTGCGGAGCACGGCGCCGCGCGCGCAGGAGTTGTGTCTCCCTAGCTCGCCGGACCTCATTTGTGGTCCAGTACCGAACGTACAGGCGGACTTTCAGGCACCTCATACGAGGTGCTTTTTTTGCGCCTCGTTGCGCTTAGTATTCACCAGAGCGAATGTTGCAGAGCGCGGGGAGAAGTTTGAAGCGCAAGTCATTACGCCGCTTTGGCCGGCGCGAGCAGCTGGCATTAACGCCGGCCGAGTTCACGCTCCTTCAGCGGCTGTCCACGCCACAAAAAATTCAGTCGTTCGTCAATGCGATTCCAATCAACCACGAGCTGGGCGGCGAAACCATCCATTCCGTGCGCAGCGTGCTCCGGCATCGTCGCGCGCACTGCAT
>JBGSWX010000322.1:0-3513 GCA_041751695.1 Burkholderiaceae bacterium
CGCAGTATCCGCGCGCCGAATGGATCGGTGTGGATGTCTCGGAACGCATGCTGCGCGGCGCGCCGGCGATCGGACGCGTGATGCGCTGGCTGCGCGGCGCATCTGTGCTCAAAGTGGTGGGGGACGCAGGGCAGCTGCCGATCGCCCGCGAGAGCGTCGACCTTATTTTCTCGAACTTGATGCTGCACTGGCATCCCGAGCCGCATACCGTTTTTCCCGAATGGAAGCGGGTGTTGGCGGTCGATGGTCTGTTGATGTTCAGTTGTTTTGGACCCGACACGTTGAAAGAGCTGCGCGCCGCAGCGAGCGCGACATTGTCTCGGACGCACCCGATGCCGTTTGTCGACATGCACGACTTCGGTGACATGATGGTGGCGAGCGGCTTTGCCGCGCCCGTGATGGACGCGGAAATCATCACGCTCACCTACGCCTCGCCACAAGACTTGCTCCGAGAGGTGCGCGCGCTGGGCGGAAATCCGCGCGACGACCGCGCCCAATCACTGCCTTCGAGCCGGCAGGCACGCGCTCTGCTCAGTGCACTCGAGGCGCAACGGGGAGACGACGGCCGAATTCGACTGACTTTCGAGGTGGCCTATGGGCACGCCTGGAAGCCGCAGCCAAAATCGATCGGCGCCACGTCCATTACGGTCGAATCGGTTCGCGCACAACTTGCGAGCCGCAGTCGATCCAGGTAAGAGCCCAGGTCACAAACAGAAGCAACCAACCGGAGACATCGATGTCGATCATTTCATTTTTCAAGGAAGCAGGAGAAAAGTTGTTTGGCCAGAAAGCGCAGGCCGCCTCGGCCCAAGCCGCTCAATCAGATCCGGCGGCCATTGACGCGGCCAATCGCGAGGCCGCCACCGCGATCGAGAAATACATTAATTCGATGGGCCTCACGGTGACCGGCCTCACCGTCACCTATGACGGCGCCAAAGCGACCGCCAAGGTCTATGGCATCGCCAAGGATCAGGCGACCAAGGAGAAAGTCATTCTGTCCGCCGGCAACGTTCATGGCGTCGCTGCCGTCGATGACAACATGACCGTAGATCTGTCGCAGCCCGCATCGCAGTTCTATACGGTAAAAAAAGGCGACACCCTGTCGAAGATTTCCAAAGAGTTTTACGGCGACGCCAACGAATATCAGAAAATATTCGAGGCCAACAAACCGATGCTCACGCATCCGGATAAGATCTATCCGGGTCAAAGCCTTCGCATTCCTGCCAAGTAGCGCTTGCTTGCGTACGCGACCCGCTGCGCGGTCGCATGCGCACTCGCAGCGATGAAGGCAAGGGAAAGGTATACGTTCGCCACGCTTCCTGATCACCGATCAACGAGAAGCGATCGTCCGATCCGTATAATTCGCGACCATGCCTGACGTGCAGGGCGCTTGACTAGTCGCACGCAAGCAACGTCTGGAGCACATGTGGAAGTAGCGCAGGCAGCGGAGCGCAAATGAGCACGGGTACTGCTTTTGTACGTGGCCTGCAGCGCGCAGTCTTCGCGGCACTAGCGCTTTACGCGGGCAGCGCCGCTGCAGCGGTCCGGAGCCGCTACAACCTGGCGCCGCCGGCGACCGAGTTGGCCCGTGACATATATGCGCTGCACGACTTGATGCTCATTATTTGCGGCGCTATTTTCGTCCTGGTATTCGGCGTCATGTTCTATTCGATTTGGAAGCACCGACAATCGAAGGGCGCGGTCGCCGCCAATTGGCACGAGAACACCACGGTCGAGATCGTCTGGACCGTCATTCCGTTTGTCATCATTATCCTGATGGCGCTGCCCGCCACCCGCACCGTAGTGGCGATGAAGGACACCACCAATGCCGATCTGACCGTCAAGGTGACCGGCTACCAGTGGCAGTGGGGCTACGACTACATAAGGGGTGAAGGCGAAGGCATCGGATTTTTATCGCGGTTGGCAACATCGCGCGCGCAGATCGAAGGCAACGAAGCCAAGACCGCCACCTACCTGAGTGAGGTCACCGAGCCGCTGGTGGTGCCGGTGAACAAAAAGGTCCGGGTCATCATCACGGCCAACGACGTCATTCATTCCTGGGGCGTGCCAGCGTTGGGTGTCAAGCAGGACGCGGTTCCGGGCTTTACGCGCGACGCCTGGTTCCGCGCCGACCAGATCGCAACGTTTTACGGCCGGTGTTACGAGCTGTGCGGCAAGGACCACGCCTTTATGCCGATCGCAGTCCAAGTCGTTTCCGCCGAGGACTATACGAAGTGGGTCGCGACCCGGAAGCAGGCAATGGCGGCGCTGGCCGACGATCCCGCGAAGCTCTGGACGCAACCCGAACTCGTTGCGCGCGGACAGACGGTCTATCAGGCGAACTGCCAGGTATGTCATCAGCCCGCTGGGCAGGGAGCGCCGCCGGCATTTCCGCCGGTGGCGGGCAGCAAGGTCGTCACCAACACGCCGGAGTTGCTGCAGCTTTTGTTGAACGGAAAGAACGCGATGCCTGCTTGGAAAGACCTGTCCGATGTCGAGTTGGGAGCCGTTGCCACCCACGTCAAGAACTCGTTCGGCAACAAGGGTGACGTCGTGCAACCTTCCGAAGTTCGCACGGCGCGCGCGGGAATCAAGTAGAGAATAGAGACGTAAGGAATCAATCATGAGCGCCGTCACACCGCCGCTTGCACCCGGTCATGCGCATGATCATGCCCACGATGCCGGGCATGACCATGTGCCGTATGGCTGGCGCCGCTGGCTCTATGCCACGAACCACAAAGACATCGGCACGATGTATCTATGGTTCTCGTTCACGATGTTCATTTTCGGCGGCACACTGGCGCTCGGGGTTCGCCTCGAATTGTTTCAACCCGGATTGCAGTTTTGGCGGCCGGAGTTCTTCAACCAGTTGACGACGCTGCACGGCATCATCATGGTGTTCGGCGCGATCATGCCGGCGTTCGTCGGCTTCGCGAACTGGCAGATTCCGCTGATGATCGGCGCGCCGGACATGGCGTTCGCGCGCTTGAACAACTTCAGTTTCTGGTTGCTGCCGCCGGCGGCGCTTTTGCTGGTCGTGTCGTTCTTCGTGCCGGGTGGTGCGACGGCGGCCGGCTGGACTCTATATGCGCCGCTGACGGTGCAAATGGGTCCGGGAATGGATCTCGCGAGCTTTGCGCTGCTCTTCATGGGCGCGAGCTCGATCATGGGGTCGATCAACATCATCACGACGATCCTGAACATGCGCGCGCGTGGCATGACGCTGATGAAGATGCCGATGTTCGTCTGGACCTGGCTGATCACGGCGTACTTGCTGATCGCGGTGATGCCCGTGTTGGCGGGTGCGATCACGATGACGCTGACCGACCGCCACTTTGGCACCAGCTTTTTTACCGCGGCTGGCGGTGGCGACCCGGTGATGTTCCAGCACATTTTCTGGTTCTTCGGCCACCCCGAGGTCTACATCATGATCCTGCCGGGCTTTGGAATCATTTCGCAGGTCATTCCGGTGTTCGCGCGCAAACCGTTGTTCGGCTATGCGTCGATGGTCTA
>JBGSWX010000323.1:0-2771 GCA_041751695.1 Burkholderiaceae bacterium
GACCGACTACATCGATCTGCTGGTGCCGCGCGGCGGCCGCGGCTTGATCGAGCGGCTGATGCGTGAGTCGCGCGTACCGATGCTGAAACATCTGGACGGCGTCTGCCACGTCTACATCGATGGTGCGGCCAATGCCGACAAGGCGATCGCGATCGCGGACAACGCCAAAACGCAGCGCTACGGCACGTGCAACACGATGGAAACGCTGCTCGTCGCGCAGAGCATCGCGCCGCGCGTGCTGCCTGCGCTCGGACGGATCTACCAATCCAAGGGCGTCGAGCTGCGTTGCTGCCCCGAGTCGCGCGCGTTGTTCGTGGCCGCCGGAGTGACGGGCGTGGTCGATGCGACTGACGAAGACTGGCGCACCGAATATCTGGCTCCGATCCTTTCGATCTCCACCCTGCCCGGGGTTGACGAAGCCATTTCGCACATCAACACGTTCGGCAGCAAGCACACGGACGCCATCGTGACCGAGGACTACACCACCGCGATGCGATTCTTGCGCGAGGTGGATTCGGCATCGGTCATCGTCAACGCCTCGACGCGCTTTGCTGACGGCTTCGAGTACGGCCTGGGCGCGGAGATCGGTATCTCCAACGACAAGCTGCATGCGCGCGGGCCGGTGGGCCTTGAAGGACTCACGTCGCTGAAGTATGTGGTGTTCGGCAACGGCGAAGTGCGCACCGCCTGAGCGAATGGGAACCGGCTACCTGTGGGTCAAGGCAGCGCATATCGTCTTCGTCACCAGCTGGTTCGCCGGGCTTTTTTACCTGCCGCGAATCTACGTCAACCTGGCCACAGTCGAAGACGCTGCGACCCGGGAGCGGTTGCTGATGATGGCGCGCAAGCTGCTGCGCTTTACGACGGGCCTGGCGGTGTTGGCTTTGGCCTTCGGCGTCTGGTTGATGAGCTACGGTATGGGAGTCGGGGCCGGTTGGATGAACGCGAAGCTCGCGCTGGTGCTAATGGTGCTCGGTTATCACGGCTGGTGCTCGGCGCTGTATCGAAAGTTCGCCGACGGCGCCAACACGCATTCGCACGTGTGGTTGCGCTGGTTTAACGAAGTGCCGGTCGTGCTGCTCGCCGCAATTGTCATCCTGGTGGTAGTCAAGCCGTTCTAGGAATCCAATGGAAAAGATCGTCGATTACTTCATGACTCCGGTGTCGCCGTTCACCTACCTGGGGCATGCGCGTCTGCGGGAAATCTGCGCGAAGCATCAAGCGAAGATCAACCTGCGCGTGATGGACCTCGGCAAGGTCTTTCCGGCATCCGGCGGCCTCGCGCTGAAGGACCGCCCGCCACAGCGCCGCGCCTATCGCATGATGGAGCTGAAACGGTGGCGCGATTTTCTCGGCGTACCGCTGACGCTCGAACCGAAACACTTTCCGGTGCCGGCCGAGCCGGCCGCAACGCTGATCCTGGCAGTGCTCGAACGCCATGGCACTTCGGCGGCGCTCGATATCACCGGCGATTGCGGGCGCGCCATCTGGGCCGAGGAGCGCAACGTCAGTGACGCCACTGTGCTGGCGGAAATCGCCAGCGCACGCAAACTCGATGCGGCCGCGCTGCTTGAACACGCGCGCTCCGCTGAAGTCGCGGCGCGTTATGTGCAGCATTCACAGGAAGCGATCGCGCGCAATGTGTTCGGCGCCCCAGCCTATTTTTTTAAGGATGAACTTTTTTGGGGGCAGGACAGGCTCGACTTTCTCGACCGCGCTTTAGTCCGGTGAAACCGCCGAAATGCGCCTCCGCTCGTCCGCGCCTAGCCGCGCCGGACGCCGTTGTAAATGCTCGCCATGGTGCCGCCATGTCTGCGCCTCATTGATCAAATTCGGCCTAGTCCGGCGCGACGCCGCTCGGATGCGATTTGACGGTTTCACCGGACTCGCGCGGTGACGGCCTCGTTTTTCGCGGTGTGTCCGCGCGGACTCGAGGCCGCGCTCTCCGATGAACTTCTTTCGCTAGGGGCTCTATCGCTGCGCGTCGAAGCCGGCGGCGTTGCGTTCAACGGCACGCTCGCGGTCGCCTACGCAGCCAACCTGCACTCGCGCATCGCCAGCCGCATCCTGTGGCAAGTCGGGCGGCGTGGCTACCTCACCGAGCAGCATCTATATGACGCCACGCAGGAGGTGCGATGGCAGGATCTGATGTCGCCGCGGCAGATGCTGCGCGTCGATGTCACCGCCTCGCACTCGCCGTTGCAGAGCCTCGAGTTCGCCATGCTGCGCATCAAGGATGGCATCGTCGATCGGCTGCGCAATCTCACCGGCGCGCGACCGTCGATCGACCGTGTTAATCCCGACGTGCGCGTGTTCGCGTATCTGGATCGATCGACCGTCACCTTGTACGTCGATCTGTCGGGCGAAGCGCTGTTCAAGCGCGGCTGGAGAGCGGATAAGGGTGAAGCACCGCTGAAGGAAAATCTGGCAGCTGGACTGCTCGCCTTGTCGGCCTGGACGCCCGACCGGCCGCTGGGCGATCTTTTTTGCGGCAGCGGCACCATCGTGATCGAAGCCGCGTCGATCGCAGCTCGGCGTGCGCCGGGGCTGGATCGAAATTTTGCATTCGAGCGCCTGAAGGGATTCGACTCGCATGCCTGGCGCCGCCTGAAGGATGCAGCGCACTCTGCGGTGGACGATACGAAGGCTGCAACGTTGGTGGGCTCCGATATCTCGACCCGCGTCGTCGAGCAGGCCCAAGTCAACGCGAAGCTGGCGGGCCTGCAAGCATGGCTCGACGACGGCCGATTGCGATTCGACGCCGTCGATGC
>JBGSWX010000324.1:0-4881 GCA_041751695.1 Burkholderiaceae bacterium
CAATCTCGCGCACGCCGCCGATAACAAAAACAACGAATAAATGCAATACGCAATGCGGCGCGCATCAAGCCGGTGAGAATGCGCAATGCGACAGTCTGGATACGGGGGTGCATAAGTGAACAAGACTGAATTGATCGACCATATCGCCAAACAAGCAGACATTTCAAAAGCGGCGGCAGGTCGGGCCCTCGAAGCGTTTGTTGCGGGCATCCGCGGCAGCTTGAAGCGAGGCAACTCGGTAACTCTGGTCGGTTTTGGAACGTTCACCGTCAGCAAGCGTGCCGCGCGCACCGGGCGCAATCCCCGTACCAACGAAGCAATCAAGATCAAGGCAGCGAAGGTGCCGAAGTTCAGGCCCGGCAAAGCGCTGAAAGATTCGCTAAACTGACGCGCTTCCGAAGTTGATAGCTGGGCGACAAAATCGACACTCGTGTCGAGGGGTGCTTAGCTCAGCTGGTAGAGCGGCGCCCTTACAAGGCGTAGGTCGGGAGTTCGAGCCTCTCAGCACCCACCAAATACCCGCATTGATGACGGACCGACAGCGGAGTGGTAGTTCAGTCGGTTAGAATACCGGCCTGTCACGCCGGGGGTCGCGGGTTCGAGTCCCGTCCACTCCGCCAACAAATAAAAAAGGCGAACCTGGTTCGCCTTTTTGCTTTTGTGAACCACCCTTGGGGCGCTTGCCATGTTTGATTTCGTTCGCTCGCACCGCAACTGGATGATGTTGTTCATCCTGGTGCTGATTCTGCCGTCGTTCGTTTTCTTCGGCATTCAGGGTTACAACGCTTCCTCCGACAGAGATGGAGCCCTGGCAACCGTCGACGGCGCGCCGATCACGCAACAGCAATTTGACGCCGCGCTGCGAGACCGGAGTGAGCGCATGCGGCAGAACTTCGGCGCCAACTTTGACCCGGCGCTGCTCGATACGCCCGAGGCGCGCGCCGCGGTGCTCGATCAGCTCGTGCTCGACAGTGCGCTCGTCAGCGAGGCGCAAAAGTCCAACGTCGTGGTGCCGGTCGATCGCTTGCGTGAAGTGATCAGCGGCATTCCGGCGTTGCAGCAGGACGGCAAATTCAGTTACGACCGCTACAAGGCGTTTCTGGCTTCGCGCGGAATGACCGAAGCTGCGTTCGAGCAGAATCTGCGGAACGACCTGCGCAAGCAGACTTTCGTGCAGGCCGTGGTCGAATCAGCAATCGTGCCGAAGCAGGTGACCGAGCGCATCGAGCGCATATTGCTCGAGCAGCGCGAGGTACGGGCGCTGCGTTTTCCGGCCGACCAGTTTGCGTCGAAGGTGGCGGTCACCGATGCGCAGATTGCCGAGTACTACCAGGGCAACCGCAAGGACTTCGAGACGCCCGAGAGCGTGCGCATCGAGTATGTGGTGCTGTCGCCGGACACCATCGCCGGTGCGCTCAATGTCACCGAGGAAGCCGTCAAGGACTACTACGCGCAGAACAAGGCACGCTACGGGACCGACGAGCAGCGGCGCGCCAGTCACATCTTGCTGGCCGCCGAAGGCGCCGACAAGTCAGCCGCTCGGAAGAAGGCCGAGGAAATTCTGGCGAAGGTCCGGGCGAACCCGAAAGATTTTGCCCAGCTTGCGCGCGAGAACTCCAAGGATCCCGGTTCGGCCGCGCAAGGCGGTGATCTGGGTTTCTTCGGCCGAGGCATGATGGTCAAGCCGTTCGAGGAAACCGCGTATCGACTCAAGGACGACGAAATCAGCGATGTGGTCGAAACCGATTTCGGCTTTCACATCATCCGCGTCACCGAAATCAAGCCGGCGCAGGCCAAGCCGCTGGCCGAAGTTCGCCCGGAGATCGAGCGTGAATTAAAGAGTCAGCAGGCGCAGAAAAAATTTACAGAGGCTGCCGATCAGTTCACCAACCTGGTGTACGAGCAGGCCGATTCACTGCAGCCCGCCGCCGCCAAGCTGAATCTGAAAGTTCTTACCGCGGACAACGTGACGCGACGCGGCTTGCCGCCGCACATCGGCCCGCGTGTGGTCGACGCGATCTTTGCCGACGATGCGCTGAAGAACAAGCGCAACACGCCGGCAGTCGAGGTTGCGACCAGCACGATGGTGTCGGCGCGCGTGCTCGATTACCGTCCAGCCTCCGTGCAGCCGCTGGAAAAGGTAACGCCCGATATTCGCAGGCTGATCGAGCGGCGCGAAGCCGTACGGTTGGCGCGCGAGGCGGGTGAGCAGCGACTGGCTGCGTTGCGCAAGCAGCCGAGCGATAAAACAAGTGAGGCCGGATTTTCGGCGCCGATACTGGTGTCGCGCCGCCAGCCGCAGGACCTGCCGGCAGACGTCCTGACTGAAGTGCTGCGGACTCCGGCGGACAAGCTTCCGCAGTTTGTTGGAGCCGAGGTCGCTACTGATTTTCGCAAGGGCGGCGAAGCCGGATACGTCATCGTGCAGGTGCTTTCGGCCAAACCGAGCGAAGCGATTCCGCCGGCGCAGCGCGAAGCACAGGCACGCGCAATCACTCAACAGGCAGCGGCGGCAGCCGAGCTCGCGTACGCCGAAGGGCTGAAGGCGCGCCACAACGTCAAGATACTGCGAACCGATTTGCAGCGTAAGTCTGTAGACGGCGCAGCGGACAAGAGCGGTACGCCGCTCAAGAGCGCCACGCCGCCGCCAAGCAAGTAACTCGTCAGCCGATCAACGCACGCGCAGCGGCCTGAAAGTCGGCTATCGCGTCGCTGCTGATGCGAACGACGTCGGCGTGCGGCGCGCGTTTGAAGTTTCGGTCGATCGACTTTAGATACGCCGGGTCGTAGTGCTCGACCAGCAGGCACTCGACCACACCGTCCCAATCGTCGTCCTGCGCCAGTTTTTTCCAGTGCTCGATCTTCGGCCGACCGTGCAGGGCGGTGAGGCAATCGAGCTGAACATCGAGCGATGCGCGATCGTGCTCGAAATGCTCGTACTCGTCACGCAGCAACCGGACGCGCGCCGCCAGCGGTACTTCGAGGCGAATGCATTCGGCTGCGCGCATGACGCCGAGCAGCCCGTCCGGGATGCGCAACTCGCCAATCTTGCGGCTCTCCGATTCGACGAACACTGTGCGCTGCAGATCGAATGAACGCAGCGCCGTCCAGACGCGCGTTTCGAACATCTTCTGCGCAGGCTGCGGCCGCGCGGGCAGGCCACCGAGCACGGAGCCGCGGTGATCCGCCAGGGTTTCGAGGTCGAGCACCTGCGCGCCTGCGGCCGACAGGTATTGCAGCAACCGGCTCTTGCCGCTGCCTGTGGTGCCGCAGACCACGCGCAGCGAGAGGTCGCCGGGAAGGAGCGCAAGATCGGCGACGACCTGCTTGCGGTACGCCTGATACCCGCCCTCGAGCTGCAGCGCCTGCCAGCCCACGCGCGCAAGAATGTGCGTCAGCGCGCCGCTGCGATTGCCGCCGCGCCAGCAGTACACGAGCGGTCGCCAGGTCTTCGGCTTGGCATGAAATTCGGTTTCCAGATGATGCGCAACGCTGCGCGAAACATAGGCCGCGCCACGCCGGCGAGCTTCGAACGACGATTGCTGGCGGTCCATGGTGCCGACTTCGGCGCGTTGAACATCGGTGAGCACCGGGCAGTTGATCGCTCCCGGCAAGTGGTCGAGCGCAAATTCGGACTCGCTGCGCACGTCGATGATCGAATCGAACTGTGCGAGTTGCGCCAGCGCATCGCCCGCCGAGATCGAGGATCGCTCGGACCAGTCCGAACGGTCGCCTGCCGTCACTTCGTCGCCCTGGCCGCCTTGGACAGCAGCGGCTCCAGCACCGGCCACACCGTCTGCAGAATTCTCGCCTGCGCCTGCGCGCTCGGATGAATTCGATCGGCCTGAAAAAAATCCGAAGAATCGGTGAAGCCTTCGAGAATAAAGGGCACCAGCGCCGCGTTGCTCTGCTTAGCGACGTCCGCGAACGTGCCGTAAAACCCCTCGCTGTAGTCGCGACCGTAGTTGGACGGTATGCGAATTCCGGTCACGACCACCTGCGCGCCCGCGCCCTGGCCGGCGCGAACCATCGCTGCAAGGTTGTCCTTCATGCGCGCCACCGGCAGCCCGCGCAATCCGTCGTTGCCGCCGAGCTCGATGATCAGAATCGCCGGCCGATGTTGCTTCAGCAGCGCCGGCAAGCGCGTGCGGCCGCCGCTGGTGGTGTCACCGCTGATGCTTGCATTGACGACCGTATAATTCGAGCCGCTTTGCTGCAAGCGATTTGCAAGCAGCGCAACCCATCCACTGCCGCGCTGCAAGCCATACTCCGCCGACAGGCTGTCGCCAAGCACAAGGAGCACCGGGCGCGGAGCGGCTTTACCTCTTGTTGAACTTACTGCTCCCAGTGCCGTTGCATCGAGCGCGACGGCGCACAGCGCGATTGCCAATGAACCCACCGAACGAATCAGGAAATTTCTGCGCACGAGATGAATGAACCAGGAGAAATCGCGGTCGCGGCGCGAAGTTTGAGCAAGGTCGTGCAGGACGCCACCGGCAGCCTGACGATTCTGGATGATATCAATCTGAAGATCGCGGCCGGCGAAACGGTGGCGATCGTCGGTGCTTCGGGATCGGGAAAATCCACGCTACTCGGACTGCTTGCCGGTCTCGACGTTCCCACTGCGGGTTCGGTACACATTTTCGGGCAGGATCTGTTCGCGCTTGATGAAGACGGCCGCGCTGCACTGCGCGCGGCGCGTGTGGGATTCGTATTCCAGTCGTTCCAGTTGTTGCCGCATCTGAATGCTCTGGAGAACGTTCTGCTGCCGCTCGAGTTGACAGGCAGGTCACCGGATGACGCATCGCCGGTCGACGCTGCGCGCACCTTGCTGCAGCGAGTCGGCCTGGGTGAGCGGCTATCGCACTACCCGAAGTATCT
>JBGSWX010000325.1:0-1706 GCA_041751695.1 Burkholderiaceae bacterium
TCGGCGCCGCACGCTGACGGCACGTACTGCTCGGTGCGCGGCGCGTCGACGGGGTCGATCGCCAACCGGGGCGTCGCGTCCAGGAACGTCAACGCGACGAGAGTGACGATCGCCGCGGCCATGCGGGTCGGGAAGCCGAGCGGCGTCTGCCGCGCGCGCACTGCGTCGTCGTTGCTCTGGTACGGCCATTGCGAAGTCATTTCGTTCTCCATAGGACCCATGCAGGTCCGATGGCGAACAATAGGTGCGGCGAGGCAAAAACTTGAATGGAATGATCAGCGGGCTGCGAGTAGAGAATTCGACAATGCAGCGCCTGCTACTACCTCGCCGTGGCCGCTTCCAGATTACTGTGCCCAGCGCGAATGGCGCGGCAGCGACGCCTGCAGAAACATCATCTGATCGGCCAGGATGCGCCGATTGCTGAGGATGAAGCCTTCGTTGCGGCACACTGCATAGGGCACGTACATCAGCGGCATGTTGGCCTCTTCCGGAAGACGATTGCCCTTGCGCGTGTTGCACGAGCGGCACGCGGTGACTACGTTGGTCCATTCATGGCGGCCGCCTCGCGATACCGGCACGATGTGCTCGACGGTCAGATCGGCTTCGGCAAAGCGACTGGCGCAATAAGCACACACCTGGCGATCACGCACGAACAGTCGGTGCTTGGTCATGCCGACGTGAGCGCGGCCGAACGGGATGCGGTGCCGGCCACGGATCATCACGATCGAGCTGGTGACGAACTCCGAGCGCGCCCCGGTGGCTTCCTGCACGCCGCCTGCCATGCCGAACAGGTTTTCGCCGAGCTCAGTGATGACCTTGTCCGACGCGTAGTAGCGCGCAGCGCGCTGCATCAACGCCCAGCGAACCGGCTGCCCATGCGAGTCGATGATCAGAATCTTCGCGGTGATATCAGAAGCGTAGAGCATCGTGGCATGGATTGTGCCACGGGCGGCCCCGAGTCAAGCGCCTTGTCGCAGCGCGCGATTCAGTCGTTGCGGCCACCGTTTTGAATTGCCCACGGGTCGAGTCCGGTCTCGGTGCGCTTGACGACGCCGGCCGGGTCGAAGTAGATAAACATCGCCGCCTTGAAGTTGCCGAAGGTGTAGTAGCGATACATCCACGCGCTTTCGTTGCGCAGCTTGTAGGAGAACTCCTGTGCCGGCGGTCCGAAATCACGCAGCACTTCGTTGCGCGTGTCCTTGCCCGATTGCACGCGCGCAAACGCCGCGTCGGTCATCACCTGTTCGACCAGCGCCAGTCTGCCCTGCGCGTCGAAGTCGGCGTTCCATACCGCCTGATCGAACGGCTGACGCGAATATTGCAGCCGGGTACCGCCGCCGGGAAGCCGGACATTGGCCGTCGGGCGACCGAGCGCTGCGCGCGCTTCGTCCACGGTGGTTCCGGGCTTCAACGATTGTGGGCCCGCGCACGCGGCGAGCGCGGCGATTGCGAAAGTGAACGGCAGGATTCTGAAAGGCGTCATTACGCAGGCTCCCGGCATGGAGGTCGGCTCGTCGATCTTACGACGGAGGCAACGCCATGCGATGGTTCAAAAGAATTGCAGACTCTGTTGGCAATTATCGTGCTGCTGGTAGGCATTGGACTCGTGCTGCCGTCAACGTTCCAGGTGCAGCGCTCGATCGACAACGAGCGAGTCGATTACGAATTGTTCTTTCCGGACTTCGGTATGAAATCGGCCGGGGAAA
>JBGSWX010000326.1:0-2277 GCA_041751695.1 Burkholderiaceae bacterium
TACGACGGCGTCGGCAAGACCACATGGGAAGGCTCGCTCGACAGCCTGCAACCGCGCGGGTTGATGGTGAGCTTCGGCAACGCATCGGGTGCGGTGACGGGAGTCAGTCTCGGCATCCTGGCCGCAAAGGGATCCCTTTTCGTGACGCGGCCCACGCTTGCAACGCACGTCGTTCCGCGCGCGCGGCTTGAGGAATCGTCGGCGGAGCTGTTCGATCTGATGCAGCGGGCCAAGATCAAGGTCGACATCGAGCAGCGTTATCCCTTGGCCGAAGCGGCGCGCGCGCATGGCGATCTCGCGGCACGCAAGACGATGGGATCGACGGTGCTGGTGCCAGGCTAGCGCGCTACTTTGCTGCGAGGCGAAGACTCGAATTTCAGCTTCGACGTTTTTATGTCGAGCAACGGCGCCAACTCGTAGATGTTTCGGTAGCCATAACTGTAAAGCGCGATGTAAGTCGACAGATTCAGCGACGCTGCCGGAAGCTTGGTCGGAAACGCGCTTTCGGCGCCGAGGAAATTGTTGTTGCAGTAAATCAGGATGCGCGTGGTTTTGTCCGGCACGGCCGCCTGCAGGCTTTCGACGGCGATGTTGGGAAAACTCAGGTTCTTCGCTCCCTTGACGTGCAACTCGTCGAACTTCTCGCGGCTGCGCGCATCCAGCACGATGGTCCCGCGCTCGCGGCTCATGCGAATGAAATCGGATTCGGAAATGCGCCTGCTCTCGCGGGCGTTGGCGGCGTCGAGCGACACGCGCAGAAACGCTCGCATGTCGATCGCCGGATTGCCAGGTACCGGCTGGGTCTGCGCGCCGGCGGCGGCCGGCCCCAGCAACACTGAGACGATGATCGCTTGCATCAGAACTTTCACGGCCGCTCCGATCTACCTGTCACGGAAGGTTTCCAACGTCAAGCGGCCAACGCCGTTGACCCACGCGGATTTTGGATCTGTTGCTAATCGTGACTGCGTGCGTAGACGTATGCCCATGCGATCAACAGCCCCTGCAGCGGCAGACGCAGCCAGAGCAGGATCGGCGAAAACTGCGCATACAACTCCGAGTTGAGCGCCATGTGCAGGTTCGCGGGGAACACGGCGATCAGTAACAGGATCAGCCCCCACGCGGCGATCTTCGACCAGCGTCGAGTCAGAAGCAGCGCGCCGAGCGCCGTCTCGGCAACGCCGCTCAAGTACACGAGCGGCACGTGCCACGGCAAGTACGGCGGCATGATGCCGAGATAAAAATCGGTGCTGACGAAGTGGTTGAGCCCGGCGCCGATGAAAAATGCGCCGAACAGATATTTCGCGATGATCTTGGGTCGCGGCACGCACTTACCAAACCAGCTGAACGAAATCGGTGCGCACAAGCGCCATGCGAGCTGCAGCGCCACGCAGCCATGAAGGCAGACGCCGCGGACTTCTCACGCCCGGTGGTAGCTCGTCACCCGCTCGACCTCGCTCTTGGAGCCGAGAAAAACCGCTACGCGCTCGTGCAGCTTCTCGGGATCGATGTCGAGGATGCGCCGCTGCCCGTCGGTGGCGGCGCCGCCTGCCTGTTCGATCAGGAATGCCATCGGATTGCCTTCGTACATCAGGCGCAATCTGCCGAGCTTGTAGGGCTCGCGTGCGTCGCGCGGATACATGAAGATGCCGCCGCGCGACATGATTCGGTGCGCGTCGGCCACCATCGAAGCGACCCACCGCATGTTGAAGTCCATCCCGCGCGGCCCGGTCTTGCCGGCGAGCAGCTCGTCGACGTAACGCTTGACCGGCGCATCCCAATGCCGGGCGTTCGACATGTTGATCGCGAACTCGCGCGTCTCGGCGGGAATTCGTACGTCCGACTGCGTGAGCAGGAACGACCCAGTGTCGCGATCGAGCGTGAACACTTGCACGCCGTGGCCGACCGACAACACCAGCAGAGTCTGCGGGCCATAAACCGTATAGCCGGCGCACAACTGGCGTGTGCCACGCTGCAGAAAAGCAGCTTCGCCGGCGTCTTCTTTGTTGGACGCGCTGGGCAGCACGGAAAAGATCGTGCCGATCGAAACGTTGACGTCGATATTGCTCGAGCCGTCGAGGGGGTCGAACAGCAGCAAGTACTTTCCGCGTGGGTACGCGACCGGAATGCCGATCGGCCCGTCCATCTCTTCGGAGGCCATGCCGGCCAGATGGCCGCCCCAGCAATTGGCTTCGACCAGAATTTCATTCGACAGCACGTCGAGCCTTTTCTGCGCCTCGCCTTGCACGTTGGTCGTGTTGGCATCGCCCAGCACGTTGC
>JBGSWX010000327.1:0-1832 GCA_041751695.1 Burkholderiaceae bacterium
CGCGTTCACGCCTTATGCGAACTACTCGCGCGCCTTCGGTGACAATCTGGAGCCCGAGTTCGAAGCGGCGCATTTGCTGGTGATCGGCGTCAACACGACCCGGCCGCGGCGGCACAAGGACGGCGAGTTGTCACCCGAACAGATCGAGCGTGTCACGCAGCGGCTGCGGCGCGCCGAAGCGTCGCAGCTGCGCCTTATCGTCGTGCATCAACCCGTGCTCGCGATTCGTGCCAGCGATGAGGACAATCTGCTCGACGGCCACAAGGAAGCCGTACCGGCGTGGGCCGCGGCCGGCGGCGACATCATCATGGGCGGCCACATCCATCTACCGTACGTGCACTCGATGCGCACCACGTTTCCTTTATTGCCGCGCGACATCTGGACCGTGCAGGCCGGGACGTCGCTGTCGTCGCGCATCCGCGAAGGCATCCCGAACTCGATCAACCTGGTCCGCTGCGACGGCGCGCACTCGCCACGCCAATGCATCGTCGAGCGCTGGGACTTCTCCGCCTCCGGCCGATTCGAACTGCACACGAGTCAGGGGCTGAGCTTCGACGCGACCGATGCCGCCTGAGGCGGCGCGTTCGCTGCACGTCGCGACTACGATCGGTGAGAACGCGCTGATTGCATTCAGCGCGGCGCTGATCGTGCTGTTGCTGATCGTCGGCGCCGCATGGCTCGCGGTGCACCGGTACTACGTTCGGCGTCACAGTCACCCTGACACCGCCGACGCGCGCGCATTGAGCGCAACGTTGCTGCTCGGGTTCGCAGCGATTGTTGCAGCGGCGTTCGCGTTTGCGACGATGCCCGGCTGGATCGTCGTCGACGGCTGGCTTGCAGTGGCAGACCAGGCGTTGACCGATGCAATAAGGCGGACCGTGGCTGCCCCCGCACTGCAGGTCTTCGCTGGAGTCACTATGCTTGCGAACACTCCCGTGCTCTGGGCGATTGCCATCTTCGGCGCCCTCATACTGCTGCGGCGGCGCGAACACGCGCTGGCGTGGCTCTGGATTGCGGCGATCGGCGGCAACGGCATCCTGACGCGCGTGCTGAAAAACGTATTCGCGCGCGATCGTCCACTGTTCGAACACGGACTGCTCACGGTGCAGGGCTGGAGCTTCCCGAGCGGGCACTCGTCCGGCGCGGTGGCCGCCTACGGTGCCCTCGCCTACGTTTTGGTTCGCTCAACGCCAATCGCCTGGCATCTGCCGATCGTCCTGCTCGCCACCGCGATCGCGTTCACCACGGGATGCAGCCGCATTTTTCTACAGGTGCATTACGCCAGCGACGTGGCGGCCGGCTTCGCATCGGGACTCGCGTGGTTGGCGGTGTGCATGACTGCGGCCGAATGGAGTCGCCGCAGCACCAAGCGCGCGAATTGAAGTTAGCAGGCGATCGTCTACATCGCGGCGTGCGTCGACTCCGACTGGCGCCGCCATACGCTCGCGAGCCATGGCTGCTGCTCACGTGGCAATCCTGCCGGCCGGTAATAGTGTTCGAGCTCTATGAATCCGGCATCGATCATGCAGCGGCGCCACGCGGCCAGATCGTGATACGCGCCATAGCGGCCGCGATTCCAGCCTTCTTCGTTCGAGCCGCGCGGATTCGAGCTGAACAGCACGCCTCGCGGCTTCAATGTTGCGGACAATTGCCGCAGCACGCGCGGCAGCTCGGCCGATGGCACGTGAAAGAGCGCAGCATTGGCGAACACACCGTCGAAACGGGCACTCGGAAGATCCAGGGCAAGGAAGTCCTGTTGCCAGACTTCGCATCCGCTATCGGCGCGCGCCATCTCGGCAAATCGCTCTGAGCCTTCGAGTCCAATCGGTGTG
>JBGSWX010000328.1:0-2257 GCA_041751695.1 Burkholderiaceae bacterium
CCGAAGTACGGCGCATCGCGCGAGATGTCCCAGTCGGCCAGGCCTTTGCCGGCGGCGCCCAGCCACTCCTGCGTCTTGGCATAGACCTCGGCCTGCAAGCGCGGCTCACCGTGGCGATTGGTCTGTGTGGTCCACTCACGCAGGAAGTCGACGCAGCGCGGATCCGACAGCCGAAAGAAAAAATGCTCGGACGACTTCAGCTCGGGTCGCGCGCCCGTCAGCACCGAAGACGGATCAATCAGATCGGTCGGCGCGTACGTGGAACCGCACACCTCGCAGTTGTCGCCGTACTGATCCTTCGCGCCGCACACCGGGCACGTGCCCTTGATGTAGCGGTCAGGCAGGAACATGCCTTTGACCGGATCGAAAAACTGCTCGATCGTGCGTGTCGCAATCAGGTTGTTTGCCTTCAGCGCCGAATAAATCGACTGCGACAGCTCGACGTTTTCCGGCGAGTCGGTCGTATGCCAGTGATCGAACGCGATGTTGAATCCGTCCAAATACTGCTGGCGCGCATCGCGCATCTCGTCGATGAACTCGCGCGGCGTCTTGCCGGCGTTTTCCGCCGCGATCATGATCGCCGCGCCGTGCGCGTCTTCAGCGCACACGAAATGCGCTTCGTTTCCGCGCATCTTCTGAAACCGCACCCAGACATCGGACTGGATGTACTCCATGATGTGGCCGATATGCGGGCGGCCGTTGGCGTACGGCAGCGCGTTGGTGACGAACAGGCGTCGCTTCATAGAGCGCGGCATTGTAATTGCCGCAGCCTGTGCGCCTCAGCGTCGTTGCTCGTTCGCGTGCATACTTGCCGGCCTATGAGCATCACCGTCGAACGCGCCAATGAAGCGCTCAAGGGGGTCATCGACCCCAACACCGGCAAGGACCTGACGGTATCGCGCTCGGCGCGCAACGTTCGCGTGGACGGTGGCGATGTCAGCGTCGACGTCGAGCTTGGGTATCCGGCGGCGAGCCAGATCGAACCGATTCGCCGCGCCGTGATCGATGCATTGAAAGCCGCGGGCGCTGCCAACGTCAGCGCCAACGTCACGATGAAGATCGTCGCACACACGGTGCAGCGCGGCTTGAAGGTGATGCCGAACATCAAGAACATCGTGGCGGTGGCGTCCGGCAAAGGCGGCGTCGGGAAAAGCACGGTAGCCGCCAACCTGGCGCTGGCGCTGGCGTCCGAAGGAGCCAAGGTCGGCGTGCTCGACGCCGATATTTACGGCCCGAGCCAGCCGACGATGCTCGGCATCACCGGCCGCCCGACGACGGTCGACAATCGCACGCTCGAGCCGATGGAAAATCACGGCTTGCAGGTGGCTTCGATCGGCTTGCTGATCGACGCCGATCAGCCGATGGTGTGGCGCGGCCCGATGGTCACGCAGGCGCTGCAGCAGCTGCTGACGCAAACGAACTGGCGCGATCTTGACTACCTGGTGGTCGACATGCCGCCGGGCACCGGCGACATACAACTAACGCTCGCGCAACAGGTGCCGGTGACCGGGGTGGTGATCGTCACGACCCCGCAGGACATTGCGCTAATGGATGCAAAAAAAGGCTTGAAGATGTTCGAGAAAGTCGGCGTACCGATCTTAGGCATCGTCGAAAACATGGCCGTGCACGTGTGCAGCAGTTGCGGCCATGCGGAACACATCTTCGGCTCCGACGGTGGCCAGAAAATGGCCAGCGAGTACAGCGTTGATTTCCTCGGCAGCCTACCGCTCGACATACGCATTCGCGAGCAGGCCGACTCGGGCCGGCCCACCGTGATCGCGGAGCCCGACAGCGCAGTCGCGCTGAGCTACAAAGAGATCGCGCGCAAGGTCGCCGTGCGTATCGCCGAAAGAGCGAAAGACATGTCGCTGAAGATGCCGACGATCAAAGTGTCCAATACCTGAACGCAGCACGGCGGTACTTTACAAATGGCTCGCCGACGATCTTCGACTCGGATCACCTTGGTATTGATCGGCACTGTGACTCTGGTCGGTTGCAGCCAGCAATCGACGCCGTCGGCGCGCGATCACTATGCCTCGCTCGAAGATTGCGCCGCCGATTGGGGCCGGCCGGAGAGCTGCGAGCGCGTGCAGAGCTCGGGCTATCCGGGCGGGTTCTTGTTCTGGGGCCCGCTGTATGCGGCCAATGCGCGAAACAATGCGCTAAACGATGCACGGCGCAGCGCCAATCCGAACTTCGTCGATCCGGCGCGACAAAATCGCGCCATCGGCTCTTCAACAGCGCCGACCTCGCGCGG
>JBGSWX010000329.1:0-2628 GCA_041751695.1 Burkholderiaceae bacterium
GTGCGTGCGGTACCGAGGTGGCGCAGGCCGATCACGAACAACACCAGGCTGACGCCGTACGCGAGGAAACCGACGGCAAGCGCGCCGCCGACTGCCGACCATGCCGGCCACGCAGCGCCCAACGCAAACGCCAGAACCAGATTTGTCGCACCGGCCCAAAGCCCCTTGACCGAAGCAATCCAGCCAGCGTCAGCGAGCGACACTTTGCGCGTGAAGTTGTTGTCGATGCCCCAGCATAGGCAGGCACCGAGCACAGCGAGCGCCGGCAGCATGTCTCCGAAATCGGCGCGTTCCGGCCAACTCAAGAACACGGCACCGGCGACGATCGCGACCATACCGATAAAAACGCGCCGGTCGACGTTCTCGCGGAACACCACCCAGGCAATGACCGCAGTGAACACGGACTCGGCATTTAGCAAAAGCGCGGCGCCTGACGCAGGCATACCAACCAGGCCATACATCAACAACACCGGGCCAGCCACACCGCCGAACGCGACAGCCAGCGCCAGCCAGCGCCACTCACCGGGCGCCAACCTCACCCGCGGTGACGCGGGTCGCAGCGCGCGCACCAACGTCAGCCCAAGACCCGAGCCGAGGTACAACAGTCCTGCCAGCAGCCACGGATCGATACCCGTAAGCAACGCCTTTGCCAGCGGCGTGCCGGCGCCGAACAACATCGCCGCGCCCAGCGCGGCGGACACCCCCGGTCGGAAGATCACAGTGCTGTCGGGCGCGACCTCATAGTCCGCGGTAAGGCCGGACGAAGTTCACACTCGATTTGTGGCGTCGTAGCGCGCGGCGCGCATCGCTTCGCCCGCGGTCCAGAACGACGCGCCGAGCAGCACGAGGTCTTTTAACAGGAACTGCCCCGGCATCGGCGACGGATAGGGAAAACCGTAACCCGGCTGCCATACGCCCGGTGTGGTCAGCACGAAGCTCAGCGTGAGAAGGTAGACGACGATTGAACCGATACTGCCCCATGCTGACAACTTCGGCGCGAAAGAGCGGGTTGCAATCAGCAAACCGATCGCGATCTCGATGACGCCGATCACGTTGGACAGAGTGCGCAGGCCGAACGATTGCAGAGCCCACGCAAAAAACGGGCTATTGGCCACAAACGGCTCGATGCCCTTGGCCTCGTACTCGGTAAATTTCAGCAGCCCGATCCACAAGAAGATCGCCACCAAGCCGTAGCGGAGCAGAATCTCGCCGATATCCTGCAATGCATTTTTGTCGATGCCGCTTCTGGTTTGCATGCCGAGCCTCCGATGTGACTGTTGAACTCATGGGTACTTTTTCGGCGGAGCAAGTTCTATACCGCTCCTGACCGACGCAGCGGCGTGCGATACGCCGCCGATCGGGGCAGAACTTACTCGCGCCTTGCTATTCTGACCAGTCGCGCAACGGATTTGTCGATCGCTGCGCAACGTAAGGATTGTGCGATGCTCACAGCATGGTGAAGGAAGAGTAATTGAGGGCGAGCAGCACATCCATCCTCGGGCATCTGACCCAGTTCAAGACTCCGTTTTCTACCAGCGGCCTGTCGCTCGACTCATCGGTTGAAGAAGCTCCACTGCGGTCGGAGCTGTTCAGCGCCGATCAGATGGAGCAGTACGGCAAGACGCTCGCAGCCGCACACAAGATCACGGCGCGCCGCACGCGCGATCCGCTGCTGGCGCGCCTAGCCGCGAATGAACGCACGCTGGTCGAGGTGTGCGATCTGCTGACCGCAACGGTGTCGGCCAATCAGCGCATCACACCGGCCGGCGAATGGCTGCTTGACAACTTCCATCTGATCGAAGAGCAGATTGCGACCGCGAAGCGGCATTTGCCGCGCGGTTACAGCCGCGAGCTGCCGCGTCTGGCGAGCGGTCCGTCGGCCGGACTGCCGCGCGTGTACGACATCGCACTCGAAACGATTTCGCACGGCGACGGACTGGTCGACGAACATCGGCTGAGCCGTTTTGTGGCCGCCTATCACACGGTGACCGCGTTGAAGCTCGGCGAACTGTGGGCGATTCCAATCATGTTGCGGCTGGCGCTGATCGAGAACCTACGCCGGGTCGGCGTGCGCATGGCAGCGGCACGCGCCGATCGCGATATCGCCAACGTGTGGGCCGACCAGATGATGGACATGGCTGAGCACGATCCGAAAAACCTGATCCTGGTGATCGCGGACATGGCGCGTTCGTCGCCGCCGATGGACAGCGCGTTCGTGGCCGAAATCACGCGCCGTCTTCAGGGGCAGAACCCGGCAGTCGCGCTGGCGTTGACATGGATCGAGCAGCAGCTGGCCGAATCGCATCAGACGATCGAACAACTGGTGCAGCGCGAGGCCCAGTTGCAGGCGTCGCATCAGGTTTCGATCAGCAACAGCATCGGCAGCCTGCGTGTGCTGGGCGCGATCGACTGGCGCGAGTTCGTCGAGCGCATGAGCGTGGTCGAAAAGACGTTGCGCGACGATCCCGATGGTGTGCACGGCGCGATGGAATTCGCCACGCGCGACCGTTACCGGCACGTCACCGAGCAGCTCGCGCGGCGCAGCGCGCTATCGGAAGCCGAGGTCGCCGCCAAGGCGATAGAACTGGCGCGTGCGGCCGCGCAGGCGGCCAAAGCCAGCGAGGCACG
>JBGSWX010000330.1:0-5663 GCA_041751695.1 Burkholderiaceae bacterium
CAACCAACGGCGCGGGCGCTGCTGCCGCGCCTGCCGCCGCGGCGACTGGCGCGTCGACCGATTTCGGCTCGCTTGATTTCGATCTTGGCCCGACGCGGATGGGCAATCTCGACGTGTCCACGCGCATGCCTGATTTGGACGATGCGCCGGCGCGCCCCGACGCCGACCCGTTCGCGGCAACGACGCCGCAAAGAGCCGAGCCGCCGGCAGTGGCCGATATCGATATCGCGATGCCCAAAGAGCGGTATCCGGCAATGGCCCCGACGGCGACCGGCGTTGGCGCCATTCCCGATCTCGATTTGAACATTCCGCCGTCGACTCGGATGCCGGTGCCGCCGTCGACCCGCATGCCGGTCTCCCCGGTGATGGAAGAAGCGCTGTCGCGCCCCACCGTCATGGGCATCTCCAAAGCGGCCGCGCCGATCGGCAGCTTGCCTGACGAACAGGCCGCGCGGTTGACGGCCAATACGGATCAAGCGACGGTTCCGCTGATCGACTTCGATTTGTCGGCGGTGAGTCTCGACGCCGCCACCAAGCGTGGCGAAACCGAGCCGGGCAGCGCGCTTGCACAGCAAATGGCGACTAAGCTCGACCTGGCACGGGGCTATATCGACCTGGGCGTAAAAGACGGCGCGCGCGAGTTGCTCGACGAAGTCATGCGCGACGGCACACGCGAGCAACGGCAGTCCGCGGTCGATCTGATCAAGCAGATCGAAAGCTAAGGACTGAGGGTCGGCGCCGCCGGCCCTCAGTGTCACCCGATGCGCATCGCACTCGGCATCGAGTACGACGGCGCCGCATTTACCGGCTGGCAGACGCAGTCCGACGGCCGCGGCGTTCAAGACGCGCTCGAAAGCGCGCTCGCGAAGATCGCCGGAACGTCAGTCGCCACCATCTGCGCCGGCCGGACCGACACCGGCGTCCACGCGCTCGACCAGGTCGTTCATTTCGACATCGTTGCCGTGCGTCCGTCGGCGGCGTGGGTGCGCGGCGTCAACCGCTTCCTTCCCACGTCGATTGCGGTTCGCTGGGCACGGCACGTCAGCGATGATTTTCATGCGCGCTACGGCGCGCGGCGCCGCCGCTACGACTACTGGATCCTGAATGCGCCGGTGCGATCGCCATTGGCGCACGCCCGGGCGGGCTGGGTTTTTCGTCCGCTCGATGAGAGTGCGATGCGCGCGGCCGCCATGCATTTGATCGGCCGCCACGATTTCACTTCGTTTCGCTCCGCAGAATGCCAGGCCGCCACGCCGGTGCGCGACATCGCTGAGCTGACTGTCCATCGAACCGGGCCTCTGGTTCGCATCAGCGTGACGGCCAACGCGTTCCTCCATCACATGGTGCGCAATATGGTGGGTGCGCTGGTGTACGTGGGCGTCGGCCGGCGACCGCCCGACTGGGTAGCCACGGTGCTGCACGCACGCGACCGGGCCGCGGGCGCAGCGACCTTTTCCGCGGCAGGGCTTTACCTTGGGCGGGTCGAGTACGATCCTGCGTTTGGTTTGCCTGCGCCTGATGAGCATCCAGTTTGGGTGGGCCTGCTTACCTCTAAAACGTGAGTGCGAAAGATGGATTGCGGGTGCAATGCTAGGCGCCGTGAGCGCCGTTGGTGCAGACCAACAAGCGAAGCGGCATCAACGCAATGCGCCCGCAATCCATCTTTCCCTCCGGGTTGGGCCGAAATGCGGCGTCTGCTTTGGCGAGCAGCACGCCGAATGGAACCACCATTCGCCGCGCTACTCTTCGCGCATCCGTCCGCATTGCGGTCCAACGCATCTCACGTTTTAGGGGTAAGCAGGCCCTAATGCGTACACGAATCAAGATTTGCGGGCTGACGCGGGAAGCTGATGTGGCGGCCGCAGTCGCCGCCGGTGCCGACGCGGTCGGGTTTGTCTGTTATCCCAAGAGCCCGCGCTACGTGACGCCGCTGCGGCTGCGCGCGTTGAGCCGCGAACTCGGCGTGTTCACCGCACCGGTGTTGCTGTTCGTCAATGCGGCGTCCGACCTGGTCGAGGGCGCGCTGGCGATGATGCCGAATGCGCTGCTGCAGTTTCACGGCGATGAGCACGAGCCGGCGTGCAGCCGCTACCGGCGTCCGTACATTCGCGCCGTCCAGATGACCGACGACGCCGATCTAACGCGTGTGCAAAGCGAGTTTGCGTCGGCCACAGCGTTCCTGGTCGACGCGCCCTCGGATGACTTCGGCGGCAGCGGCCGCACGTTCAGCTGGTCGCGCCTGCCCGCGCAGCGCGCCAAGCCACTGGTGCTGGCAGGCGGGCTGAACCAGGATAACGTCGGCGCCGCGATTGCCGAGGTGCATCCTTACGCTGTCGATGTCAGCAGCGGCGTCGAGCACGAGCCCGGCGTGAAGAGCACGACCAAAATCAAACTGTTTGTCGACGCGGTGCGCCGCGCCGATCAACGCGGCGGATGAAGCCATACGACCTTCCCGATTCGCACGGCCACTTTGGGCCGTACGGCGGCATTTTTGTCGCCGAGACGCTGATGCACGCACTAGACGAGTTGCGTTCGGCGTACCTGAGGTATCAGCACGATCCGGAGTTCGTCGCTGAATTCCAGTACGAGCTCAAACATTTCGTCGGCCGGCCGAGCCCGATTTATCACGCGCGGCGCTGGTCGGAGTTGCTCGGCGGTGCGCAGATCTATTTGAAGCGCGAAGATCTGAATCACACCGGCGCGCACAAGATCAACAACACGGTCGGCCAGGCGCTGCTCGCCAAACGCATGCGCAAACCGCGCGTGATTGCCGAGACCGGCGCGGGCCAGCACGGAGTGGCCACCGCGACGGTGGCGGCGCGTTACGCGATGGAATGCGTCGTCTACATGGGCGAGGACGACATGGCGCGCCAGTCGGCCAATGTTTATCGGATGAAGCTGTTGGGCGCGCAGGTGGTGCCGGTCGGCAGCGGCAGCCGCACCCTGAAAGACGCGCTGAACGAAGCGATGCGTGACTGGGTTACCAACGTCGAAAATACTTTCTACATCATCGGCACCGTGGCCGGCCCGCATCCGTACCCGATGATGGTGCGCGATTTCAACTCGGTGGTCGGCAAGGAGTGCATCGAACAGATGCCAGAGATCGCCGGCCGTCAGCCCGACGCGGTCATTGCATGTGTCGGTGGCGGCAGTAATGCGATGGGAATTTTTTACGATTACATCGCGCACAAGGACGTGAAGCTGATCGGCGTCGAAGCGGCCGGCGAGGGGCTTGCGAGCATGCGCCACGCAGCCAGTCTGCAGTGCGGAACACCGGGCGTGCTGCACGGTAATCGCACTTACTTGCTGCAAGATGACGATGGCCAGATCATGGAAACGCATTCGGTCAGCGCCGGGCTCGATTACCCCGGGGTTGGCCCCGAGCACGCGTGGTTGAAGGATGAAGGCCGCGCCGAATACGTCGGCGCCACCGACGAGGAAGCCCTGAAAGCGTTTCACGAGTGCTGCCGTATCGAGGGCATCATTCCGGCGCTCGAATCGAGCCACGCGCTGGCGCATGCGACCCGGCTCGCGCCGACATTGCGCAAGGATGCGATTCTGCTGGTGAACCTGTCGGGCCGCGGCGACAAGGACTTGCATATCGTCGCCGGGCGCGGCGGAATTGAATCCTGATGTCGCGCATCGAAGCGCGCTTTGCCGATTTGCGCGCGCGCGGGAGCAAAGGGCTGATTCCGTACATCTGCGCCGGCGATCCGTCACGCGAGGCGACGGTTCCGCTGATGCACGCGCTGGCGCGTGCCGGTGCCGATGTGATCGAGCTCGGTGTTCCGTTTTCCGATCCGATGGCCGATGGACCCGTGATACAGCGCGCCGCCGAGCGCGCGATACGCAACGGCGTGGGCCTGAAGGTCACGCTGCACATGGTGGCCGAGTTCCGCCGGACCGACGCGGTTACGCCGGTCGTGTTGATGGGGTACGCCAACCCGATCGAGCGCATGGGCCGCAGCGCATTCTCGAGCGCTGCACAGGAAAGTGGTGTCGACGGTGTGCTGGTGGTCGACTATCCGCCGGAGGAAGCGCTCGACTTTTCGCGCGAGCTGCGCGCTGCCGCTATCGACCCCATCTTCATGCTGACGCCGACAACGACCGACCAGCGAATCGCTGCTGTTGCACAACAGGCCTCGGGCTATCTGTACTACGTGAGCCTGAAGGGAATCACCGGCGCCGGGCACCTCGACGTCGCGAGCGTGGCGGCGCGCCTGCCCGTGCTTCGCCGCCACACGCAACTGCCGCTGGCGGTGGGTTTCGGCATTCGCGACGCGGCACACGCGCAGAGTGTCGCTGCGGTGGCCGATGCGGTGGTGATCGGTTCGCGCATCATTCAGGAACTGCAAGCCGCGCCTGCGGACCGCGCGGTGCAGGCTGTCGAGCGATTTGTCGGCAGCATTCGTAGCGCGATCGATCATCCGCAAATTGTCAAAGCTGCATAGAGGAGACCGATGAGCTGGATCGACAAGATTTTGCCGCCGCGCATCAAGCGCGAAGAAGGCGCTGCGCGCAAGACGGTGCCGGAGGGCTTGTGGACCAAGTGCCCCGGCTGCGAAGCGGTGCTCTACACGGCCGAGCTGGAGAAAACGCTGTTCGTGTGCCCGAAATGCGGCCAGCACATGCGCATCGGCGCACGTGCGCGGCTCGATGCATTGCTCGACGCCGAAGGTCGCTACGAAATCGGCCAGGAGATATTGCCGATCGATGCGCTGAAGTTTCGCGACAGCCGCAAGTATCCGGAGCGTTTGCAGCAAGCAATGGAAGCCACCGGCGAGACCGACGCGCTGATCGTGATCGGCGGTTCGATTCGCGCCTTGCCGCTGGTGGTCGCATGCTTCGAATTCGATTTCATGGGCGGTTCGATGGGCTCGGTGGTCGGCGAGCGTTTCGTGCTCGGCGTGCAGGCTGCGATCGAGCAGAAAGTGCCGTTCGCCTGCATCACCTCGACCGGCGGCGCGCGTATGCAGGAAGGGCTGCTGTCGCTGCTGCAGATGGCCAAGACCACCGCGATGATTGCGCGTCTGGCCGAGGCGAAACTTCCGTTCATCAGCGTGCTGGCCGACCCGACGATGGGCGGTGTCTCGGCGAGCTTCGCCTTCATGGGCGACGTCATGATCGCCGAACCGAAAGCGCTGATCGGGTTTGCCGGCCCGCGCGTCATCGAGCAGACGGTGCGCGAAAAATTGCCTGAAGGGTTTCAACGCTCCGAGTTTCTACTGACCAAGGGTGCGATCGACATGATTATCGATCGGCGCCAGATGCGCGATGAGATCGCGCATCTGCTGGCGCTGCTGCTGAAACAACCGATGGAAGCCTTGAGTTAGATGGCAACGCCGGCCGCGTTCGCGTCCGGCGACGAAAACTTGTCGGAAGCTCTTTCAGCGTGGCTTGACCGCATTGAAGGTCTGCACGCCAGGCCGATCGATCTCGGCCTCGACCGAGTGCATGCGGTAGCTCGCGAGCTTGCGCTGCGGCTTGAAATCCCTACTTTCATCGTTGCCGGCACCAACGGCAAGGGCTCGACCTGCGCGATGCTCGATGCGATTCTGCGCGCCGCCGGCTACCGCGTCGGCCTGTACACGTCTCCGCACCTGCTGCGCTTCAACGAGCGCGCGCGCATCGACGGCGTCGATGCGGACGATGCCGCGCTCGTC
>JBGSWX010000331.1:0-2547 GCA_041751695.1 Burkholderiaceae bacterium
GCGCACGCCATCTGCTGGTTATGAAAAGCGCCGACATCCGCGAAAATTTTCTGCGGTACTTCGAATCGAAGGGCCACACGATCGTGCGCGCGTCGAGCCTGCTGGCGCCGTCGGACGATCCCACGCTGCTGTTCGTCAATAGCGGCATGGTGCAATTCAAGGACGTGTTTACCGGCCGCGAGAAGCGGCCGTACACGCGCGCGACCACGGCGCAAAAATCGCTGCGCGCGGGCGGCAAGCACAACGATCTGGAGAACGTCGGCTACACCGCGCGGCACCACACGTTCTTCGAGATGCTCGGTAACTTCAGCTTCGGCGATTATTTCAAGCGCGACGCAATCCGGTACGCGTGGCAGCTGTTGACCGAGGTTTACAACCTGCCCAAAGAGAAACTGTGGGCCACGGTGTACGTCGACGACGACGAGGCGTACGACCTTTGGACCAAAGAGATCGGCGTGCCTGCCGAGCGCTGCGTTCGCATCGGCGACAAGCCGGGGCAGCCGAAATACGTGTCGGACAATTTCTGGCAGATGGCCGATACCGGGCCGTGCGGTCCGTGCAGTGAAATCTTTTTCGACCACGGGCCCGAAGTTGCCGGCGGCCCGCCCGGCTCCCCAGAGGCCGATGGCGATCGGTACATCGAAGTCTGGAATCTTGTGTTCATGCAGTTCGACCGCGACGCCGCGGGTGTTCTGACGCCGCTGCCGCGGCCGTGCGTCGATACCGGCCTCGGACTCGAGCGGCTTGCAGCGGTGCTGCAGCACGTGCATTCGAATTACGACATCGATCTGTTTCAGAACCTGATCCGGGCGGCGGCGCGCGAAACGCACGTCCGGGATCTGCACAACAACTCCCTGAAGGTGATCGCCGATCACATTCGCGCGTGTTCGTTTCTGATTGCCGACGGTGTGATTCCCGGCAACGAAGGGCGCGGCTACGTGTTGCGGCGGATCATTCGGCGCGCGCTGCGGCACGGCTACAAGCTCGGCCAGACCAAGCCGTTCTTTTACCAATTGGTGAAGGACGTGGCGGGCGAGATGGGTGCGGCGTATCCCGAGTTGACCGAACAGAAAGAAAGAATCGAATCGGTCCTGAAGCAGGAAGAAGAGCGTTTCGGCGAGACGCTTGAAAATGGCATGAAGATTCTTGATGCCGCGTTGGGCCAGATGAAATCGGGTGACGCGCCGATGCTCGACGGCGAAACCGTGTTCCTGCTCTATGACACCTACGGTTTCCCGGTCGATCTGACCGGCGACATTTGCCGCGAGCGCGGTGTCGCGATCGATCACGCGGGCTTTGGCGAGGCGATGGAGCGGCAGCGCGGCCAGGCGCGCGCCGCAACGCGCTTCAAGACGGCGGCCGGCATCGAGTACGCCGGCGATAAGACGCGCTTTACCGGCTATTCCTCGTTGGTCGAAGACGCGAAAGTGGTCGCGTTGTATCAGGAGGGCTCGCCTGTGCAGCGTCTGCAAGCGGGCGATGGCAAGAACAATGAGGGCATCGTCGTTCTGAACACGACGCCGTTTTATTCGGAGTCCGGCGGCCAGGTCGGCGCCAAAGGCGTGCTTGAGTCGATCAGCAGCGGCAGCGTCGTTCGCTTCAAGGTGGCGGATACGCAGAAAATTCAGGCTGATGTGTTCGGCCACCATGGCGTGCTCGAAGCAGGAGCGATCGCTGTCGGCGACGTGGTGCAGGCCAAAGTTGACGCACCCGCGCGCGAGCGCACGCGCAACAACCACTCGGCGACTCATCTGATGCATGCCGCACTGCGTGGCGTGTTGGGCAAGCACGTGCAGCAGCGCGGCTCGTTGGTCGACTCCGAGCGCACGCGCTTCGATTTTTCGCACGACAAGCCGATGAGCCCGGAAGAGATCCGCCGCGTTGAAGACATGGTCAACACTGCGATCCGCTCCAACGCACAGGTGTCGGCCGACGTGATGAAGTACGACGATGCGATCAAGGCCGGCGCGCTTGCATTTTTTGGCGACAAGTACGGTGACGAGGTGCGGGTGCTGGCAATGGGCGACCATTCGACCGAGCTGTGCGGCGGCACGCACGTGGCACGCACGGGCGATATCGGATTCTTCAAGATCGTTTCTGAAAGTGGTGTTGCGGCCGGCGTGCGCCGCGTCGAGGCGGTCACCGGGCGTGGCGCCGTCGACTACGTGCAGGCGCTCGATCGCGATTTGCAGCACGCTGCGTTCTTGCTCAAGGCGCCCACAGCGGAAGTCGCGCAGAAGATCACGCTGATTCAGGAGAACGTGAAGTCGCTTGAGAAAGAGCTGGCACGGCTCAAGAGCAAGCTGGCTTCTTCGAAAGGGGACGACCTCGCGTCGCAGGCCGTCGACGTCAACGGCGTCAAAGTACTCGCAGCATCGCTCGAGGGTGGCGATGTAAAGTCCTTGCGCGAGACGATGGACCAGTTGAAGGCCAAGCTCAAAAGCGCGGTGATCGTTCTGGGCGCGATCGACGGCGACCGCGTGCAGCTCGCTGCGGGTGTGACCGCCGACACCACGGCCAAGGTCAAGGCAGGCGACCTCGTCAATT
>JBGSWX010000332.1:0-2199 GCA_041751695.1 Burkholderiaceae bacterium
TCCGCGTACGACGTGTATCGATCGTCGAACTTCCCGCGATTGTTGTAGAGGCCGCCGCATCCGTGCAGCGCGATGATCGCCGGCCGGCGTCCTGATTGGGCTGCGGGTTGCCATTGCACTTGCAGCAGCGGCTCGCCGGGCACTGTCGCGGGTTCGAAGGAGTAAGCGGCGCTGCAGCACGCGACAAGCGCTGCAGTCAGTGGCGCCCGCAACAGCCTCATGCCGCCTGCCATCGCTTGGCAACCTCCTCCAGCATGACCTCGGTGGCACCGCCGCCGATGGCGAGCACGCGCGCGTCGCGCACCAGCCGCTCGATCGCGCTTTCGCGCATGTACCCCATGCCACCGTGAAATTGCTGGCACGTGTAGGTGACTTCGTTGACCAGCTCTCCGCTTAGCGCTTTGAGCATCGACACTTCGCGCACCGCATCGTGCTGCTGATCGACCAGCCACGCGCAGTGATAGAGCAATTGGCGTGCGGCTTCGGTTTTGGCGGCGAGCATCGACAGCTGCTGTCGCACCGTCTGCTTGTCCCAGAGTGGCGCGCCAAACGCCTTGCGCTCGTTGACGTAGCCATACGCAAGATCGAGCGCGGTCAGGCAATGACCGACCGCCATCGAGCCGAGCGCGATGCGCTCAGTCTGAAAGTTGCGCATGATCGCGTAGAAGCCGGCGTTTTCTTCGCCGATCAGGTGATCGAGTGGAACGCGGCACTCGGCGAAGATCAGTTCGGCTGTATCGGATGCAAGCCAGCCGCTTTTCTTCAGCGCGCGTCCGACGGTGAACCCCGGCGTCCCCTTTTCGACGGCGAAGATCGAAAGCCCGCGCGAACCTTTGGCGTCCGCGTCGGTGCGCGCAGCGACGAACACGAGATCGGCGTGCACCCCATTAGTGATGAACATCTTGCTGCCGTTGATCACCCAGGCGTCGGCGTCACGCCGCGCGCGCGTGCGAATGGCGGCGACGTCGGAGCCGGCATCCGGCTCGGTGACGGCTACCGCGGTGATCAGTTCGCCCGAAATCACCTTCGGCAGCCAGCGAGATTTCTGCGCGGCGCTGCCCGCGTGCGCCAAATGCGGGCTCGCCATGTCGGTGTGCACGAGTACGGTAATCACGAAGCCGCCCGATGTGCAGCGCGACAGCGCTTCCTGAAACACGACGTTGGTCGTCATGTCGGCGCCGGCGCCGCCATCGTCGGGCGGATACATCAACCCGAGCCAGCCGAGCGCGCCCATTTTTTTCAACACATCGCGCGGCGTGAAGCCCGCTTCATCCCATTCGAGCGCGTGCGGCTCGACTTCGCTCGTCACAAAGCGCGCGACCTGCCGGCGCAGGTCGTCGTGCTCCGGGCGCGTATGGGCGCTGACGCTCATCGAATGCTGCTCATTACATTCCGCATTTACATTCTGAACACGCCGAACTTCGTCTCCGGAATCGGCGCGTTCAATGCGGCAGACAATCCGAGCGCGAGGCACATGCGGGTGTCGAGCGGGTCGATCACGCCGTCGTCCCACAGGCGCGCGCTGGCGTAATACGGGTGACCTTCATGCTCGAACTGCGCGAGGATCGGTGCCTTGAACTGCGCTTCTTCATCTGCAGTCCATGATTTGCCGCGCGCTTCGATGCCGTCGCGCTTCACCGTTGCCAGCACGGAGGCGGCCTGCTCGCCGCCCATCACATTGATTCTCGCGTTCGGCCACATCCACAGAAAGCGCGGCGAATACGCGCGGCCGCACATGCCGTAGTTGCCGGCGCCGAAGCTGCCGCCGATGATCACCGTGAACTTCGGCACCTGCGCACACGCCACCGCCGTCACCATCTTGGCGCCGTGGCGAGCGATGCCTTCGCTTTCGTATTTGCGGCCGACCATGAAGCCGCTGATGTTCTGCAAAAACACCAGGGGCACCTTGCGCTGGCAGCACAGCTCGATGAAGTGCGCCGCTTTCTGCGCGCTTTCGGAAAACAGGATGCCGTTGTTGGCGATGATGCCGACCGGCATGCCCTCGATCCATGCGAAGCCGGTGATCAGCGTCGTCGCGTAACGCGCCTTCCACTCGTCGAACTCGGAGGCGTCGACGATGCGCGCGATCACCTCGCGCACGTCGTACGGCCGGCGCGTGTCGGTCGGGATCACGCCGTACAAATCCGCGGGATCGAGCTTCGGCGGCCGCGCTTCGCGTTGTTGCTGCGCGGCCGGCTT
>JBGSWX010000333.1:0-2587 GCA_041751695.1 Burkholderiaceae bacterium
CGCGATCGCGCGGCCGATGCCGCGGCTGGAGCCCGTCACCAGCACGCTGCCGGTCATGAGCGCCAGAACGGAAAAAAGTTGAACCACGCGAGCGGCGCCCTGCGGCACGCGCGCTCGAGGCACTGGGCATACTCGCTCATCACTTCGCGCAACGCGGCTTCGCGCGCAGCTCGCGGCAGCACGACCGACTCGCGCAATTGTTCGCACACCAGCGTGTAATGGCCCTTGTCGCCCGGGCGCTGATAACACGCCATCCAGTAGACCGGGCACTTCAGCGCCGCGGCCAATACCCACGGGCCGATCGGCAGCGGGGCCGGGGCGCCGAGAAACGGCACATCGAGCGTGCGGTCGCTGGTGACCGGCACCCGATCGGCGGCGATGACGACGAAATCGCCGAGCTCGACGCGGGAAGCCAGATGCGCGATCGTCGCGGGATCGACTTCGGTCACCTGCAGCAGGCGCTGCGCGCTTTCCGGATTGATGCGCGTGAGCATTCGATTGAATCGCTCCGCGTGCCGCGTGTGCACGAGAATGTGCAGCCGCAGATTCTTGTCGCGCTCGCCCAGCAGCCGCAGCAGCTCGAGATTGCCGAAATGCGCCACCACCAGCACGCCGCCGCGATTTTGCGCGACCGCATCGTCGAAGCGGGTGTCGACGTCGCGCGTCACGTCGGCAAATTTCAAGCCGCCGGTCCACGCGAGCGCTTTGTCGAGCAGCGCTTCGGCAAAGTAGCGCACGTGTCGCGTCGCCGCATTCCATGTTTGCCATGGCGGCGCGTTCGCCGGCAGAACACCGAGCCTTTGCTGATATTGAATCGACGCGCGGCGCGCCAGCGGGCGCACCAGAATGAAATACCACGACGCCGGCAACAGCAGCACGCGATACCACCACCGGCCGAAAATCGCGTGCGATGCGTACATGAACCACAGCCCGATCGAGAGCCCCGCTTCGGGCACTGTGGCCCAGTGACGGGAAGTCTCAGCGGGCGGTGGGACCGCGGCGGTCGATCGGAACAGTTTCACCTCGGCATCATGCATCAGGGCGCCTTGCCGGCGAGTCGTCGCGGCAAGAGCCGCGGCAGTCGGAGCAGCATCCCGCCGAACAGTCTGAAATGCAGTGACGTCATGCGCACGTTGTCGGCCAGCATGCGGAAGTGCGACACGCCGTCGGCTGGGTAGGTGACAGGAGTGGGTAGGTTGACGACAGGAGTACCGGCCCAGAACAGACGCACAATAATGTCGGCGTCGAACTCCATCCGGTGCCCGATCGGAGTGCGATCGTCCACCGCGACCGCGGGCGCAATCGGATACAGGCGAAAGCCGCACATCGCGTCAGCGATCTGACGCGACAGCGTGTGCAGCCAGACCAGCACGGTCGTGATGCGCCGTCCATGCAACCGCACCGCGGGCACGCTCGCGTCGTACTGCGGCACGCCGTTGATCACGGCATCGGGATGGCGCTCGGCGGCGGCGACGAATCGAGCGATGTGCGACGGATCGTGCTGCAGGTCCGCATCGATTTGCACCGCGTGCGTGAAGCCGGCGGCGAGCGCAGCGCGCAAGCCGGCGAAGACTGCGGCACCTTTGCCTTCATTGACCTCGAGTCGAAGTCGGCGCAACCATGGGGAGTTTTCAGCGGCGAGCTGCTCGACGAGCTGCGCGCACGGCGCATGGCTGCCGTCGTCGACCAGCCAGCAGGTCAGCCCCGTCGAGCGCAGCGCGTGCACCAGCTGCGGCAACGCGCCTGCGTGGTCGTAGACCGGAACCACGACACAAACCCAAAGTGGATGCAACGTGAGTGCAGAGATCAGCGTACGGTCAGCGATTGAGCAGATCGAGTGTCTGCGCCAGCGTACGGATCTTGCGAAACTCGCGAAAATCGATCTCGCGATCGAACGCATCGTTGAACCTCAGCGAGATCTCGGCAACGTCGATGCTGTCCAGATCGAGGTCCTGGTAAATGTCGGCATCGGGCTGCAGGCGATCACCTGGAATGCCGAACTCGCGCTGCAGAAAATCGTGCAGCCAGGCCGTGGGCTGCAATACCGGAGGCGGCAGGTCGCGTTTCATCACAGCGTGGGTCACGCCGCCTGCGCGGCGCCGCGTTGCTCGGCGACAAACGCCGCTAGCGCGCGCAGGCTCGCGAAGTGCCGGCGATTGTTTTCATTGTCGGCCGTCAGCTTGACGCCGTAGCGCTTGGAAAGCGCAACGCCGATCTCGAGCGCATCGATCGAATCCAGACCGAGCCCATCGACGAACAACGGTGCGGCCGGATCAATATCCTCGGCGCGCACGTCGTCGAGCCCGGTGCAGGTGACGATCAGCTCCGCGACTTCTCTCTCAAGCGGGTTCACGACGAGTCAGCTCCTTCGCGTAAAAATCCTGCAAATGCGCGGTCAACCGGCGCGCGGCAATCGATACGCTGCCGGAGGCACGGACAAACGGTGCCGACGCAATCGGCGCATGCGCGATCACGCGCACGCGCGGCCGTCTGAGCGGCGCCAGCCACCAGCGGCTTTGCTTGGTCAGCAGCGGCTCGCTGAACACGATCGTGACCGGCACCACCGGACAGCCCGACCGCACTGCAA
>JBGSWX010000334.1:0-15932 GCA_041751695.1 Burkholderiaceae bacterium
GCGGCGCCGATCGCCAGGCGCGATCGGCGCGGATCGCCGGCCGATCGCGTCAGTGCGAGAAGCACCGCGCCAAGCGCGATGACGAGACCAAAGCGCAGCACCCAAACCTGACCGAAGACAGTATTGCCGAGAACCAGGCCGAGCGTCTCGCGATTCATCGCCTGCCCGATCGGCATACCGCTCATCGTGGCAGCCTTGGCGGAGAGCCAGGCCATGCCCGATACGATGCTCGCGATGACGCTCCAACGCGCGACAACGAGAAGCCGGCAGTAGACGCTGTCGCCGATCTCGAGAATGCGCGCGTGGCGCCAGGCGGGTCTCGCCGCGGCAATCAAGAACACGAGTTCGCCGAACAGCAGCATGGCCGAGCCGTAGTGAACGGCCCGCGCGACGACGAGCAGCGTGTTCATTGCTGTACGCGCGCCGTGGGTGGTCGCGTACGCCTACGGTGCGACATTAAACGTGAAGTCACCCTCAATGACATGGGTGTCGACGGAAAGCACGCGCCACATCACGCGATACCTGCCAGGCGCAAGCTTCGGCAGCGACACCCGGAGCAGCCTGGCATCGGCGCGATCGACCTCCGGGTCGCCTTTGTCGACCGGTTTGCCGGTGCGGTCGAGCACTCGGACCGTGCTGAATGCCGGTTCGAGTCGTTCCGTAAACCAGAGCGTGAGTTGCGGTGGCGATCCGTGAACCGTGCTGCCAGCAGCAGGTGCCGCCCGCTCGAGGCGAGCATGCGCGCCGGCAGGCGAGACCGACATCGCCGTCAAGGCGGCGATCAAGAACCCCGACAGCAATCGTTTCATTTCAATCCTCGAAGCAATCGGCAGGAATGCGGCTTGCATGCACCGAGGGCAACAAACGGTTAGGAGACCGCGATGACAGATTCGTTAGAGGCCAATGCAAATACGTTAGAAGCCAACAGCAACGTAAAAATGGTTACAGGCTTATTCAAAGACAGCGAGAGTGTCGAGCGCGCGTACGAGGTCATCTCTCAGCGCGACTATGGCACAGCGGACATCAACGTCGTCATGTCCGATGACACTCGTAAACGATACTTCGCGGACGATCGTCAAATCAATACTGAACTGGGCCGCAAAATAGAAGAGGGCGGCGAGCTTGGGGGTCCCACCGGGGGAAGAATTGGCATGATCATCCCGGCCCTCATCGCGGTGGGTGTCGTGGCGCTTCCTGGCTTGGGCTTGATTCTCGCGGGACCGTTCGCTGCGGCACTGGCGGCTGCCGGCGCGGCTGGCGTGGCGGTGGGCCTGGTTGGAGCGCTTAGCGATTGGGGCATTCCGGAAGAGAGTGCTAAACAGTACGAAGTCGGCATCCACGACGGCGGCATTCTGATGGGAGTGAGACCGCGCTCCGATGAGGACGCCCAGTATTTCGTGCAGCAATGGAAAGCGATTGGCGCACAACATTTGGATTCATAGCGCGACCCTTCTTTGACTGAATGTCGGTGACGATCTTTGCGATCCGTTCGGAACCGCATAAGATCCGCCGGTGACTCTCAGCACCCTTGGCGAGCTTGAACACCTTCGATACCATGGCGCCCGTATACTGCCCAATCAACCGGCTCCATCGCTATGGCCCTAGCAATCGTATTGGTTTTGCTGATCGCCGGCTCCCTCCTGTTTCACTTCCTGAGCCCGTGGTACTTCACGCCGATCGCATCCAATTGGGGCACGATCGACGACACGATCACGATCACATTCTGGGTCACCGGATTTGTCTTCGTCGCCGTAAATTTGTTTATGGCCTATTGCGTGATCCGCTTCCGGCAGCGGAAGGGGAGCCGAGCGAAGTACGAACCCGAGAACAAGAAGCTGGAATGGTGGCTCACCGCGTTCACCACCGTGGGCGTTGCCGCCATGCTGGCGCCGGGCTTGTTTGTATGGGCGAATTTCGTCAACGTCCCTGACGACGCGGCGGTATTCGAGGCGGTAGGCCAGCAGTGGCACTGGCGCTATCGCTTTCCCGGGAAGGACGGCAAGCTGGGTACCGTCGATGCCCGGCACATCAGCGACGAGAATCCGTTCGGCATTAAGCCGGACGACCCCAACGGGCAGGACGACGTACTGGTATCAAGCCCGGAGGTGCATCTCCCTCTCGGCAAACCGGTCAAGGCGCTGCTCCGCTCTATTGACGTCCTGCACAACTTCGCTGTGCCCCAGTTCCGGGCCAAGATGGATCTGGTGCCGGGCTTGGTCACCTTTATCTGGTTCACCCCGTCCCGAACCGGGGAATTCGACCTCCTGTGCAACGAGTTGTGCGGCATCGGTCACTACGCGATGCGTGGCAAAGTGATAGTGGAAGAAGAGAGCGCGTTTCAGGCGTGGTTAAGCGGCCATCCGACGTTCGCGCAAACCGCGGCGCTGGCAGCCGGCGATGCTGCGGCGGGCAAACCACTCTATGCAGTGTGTGCTGCGTGTCATGGCGTGCAAGCGGAGGGCAACGCTGCGCTGAACGCGCCGAAATTGAGCGGGCAGGAAGACTGGTATCTGACCCGACAATTGAAATACTTCAAGAACGGTGCTCGGGGCACACACGATAAGGATGTGTTCGGCAAAATGATGGCGCCGATGGCAGCGACGTTGAGCGATGACGCAGCCATCCACAATGTCAGCGCTTATATCGAGACTCTGCCCGATGATCCTGCCCCGGCGACGGTGAAGGGCAATGCGAACAACGGTCAACAGCGTTATGTGACCTGTGGAGCCTGCCACGGTTCTGATGGGCGCGGCATACAGGCAATGAATGCCCCCGGCCTGAAAGGCATGAGTGATTGGTATTTGGTCACTCAATTGAAAAATTTCAAACAGGGTATCCGCGGCGCTCATCCGCAAGACTTGTACGGACGTCAGATGGCATTGATGTCCGAAATCCTGCACGACGACCAGGCAATCAATGACCTCGTCACCTACATCAACACCCTCCGCTGAGCAGCACACCGGCGCCAGCGAATCGAGCATTTAGCGAAGAGGAAACTCCATGGCCTATGTCGCGCATGACGAAACAGCTTTTGCTCCACCCGCAGAAGTCGAGGAGATGGAGCTGTATCACCCGAAAACCTTCATCGGGAAGTACATCTGGAGCCAGGACGCCAAAGTCATCGCGATCCAGTACGCGGTAACCGCGATCGGGATAGGGTTGGTGGCGTTGGTGATGTCATGGTTGATGCGGCTGCAACTGGGATTCCCAGACCGTTTCTCCTTTATCGACCCGAGCAACTACCTTCAGTTCGTCACCCTGCACGGCATGATCATGGTGATCTACCTGCTCACCGCACTATTCCTGGGTGGGTTTGGCAACTACCTGATCCCATTGATGGTCGGTGCCCGTGACATGGTTTTTCCGTACGTCAACATGGTGAGTTACTGGGTCTATCTGTTTGCCGTGTTGTTACTGGTCGCGAGCTTCTTCGTGCCAGGCGGCCCGACGGGCTCGGGCTGGACGCTGTATCCGCCGCAGGCAATCCTCGCAGGCACTCCGGGGGCGACGTGGGGAATTATTTTGATGCTCGTTTCCCTGGCGTTCTTCATCATCGGATTCACCATGGGCGGTTTGAACTATGTCGTGACGGTGTTGCAGGCGCGCACGCGCGGCATGACGATGATGCGGCTGCCCTTGACTATATGGGGCATTTTCATGGCGACCATTTTGGCGCTGCTAGCTTTTCCCGCTTTGTTCGTCAGCGCCATCATGATGATTCTGGACCTGACACTGGGCACGAGTTTCTTCATGCCCGCCATCGTCTCAAGGGGAGAAGCGTTGGACTACAGCGGCGGCAGTCCGCTGATGTTTCAACACCTGTTCTGGTTTTTCGGTCATCCCGAGGTCTACATCGTCGCCCTACCCGCCTTCGGCATCGTCTCTGATCTGCTCAGTATCCATGCGAGAAAAAACATCTTCGGCTATCGGATGATGGTGTGGGCGATTCTGGCGATCGGCGGGCTGAGTTTCGTGGTGTGGGCGCACCACATGTACGTGAGCGGCATGAACCCTTACTTCGGCTTCTTTTTCGCTACCACGACCCTGATCATCGCCATTCCGACCGCCATCAAGGTCTACAACTGGGTCCTTACGCTTTGGCACGGCAACATCCACCTCACCGTCCCGATGCTGTTTGCCATCGGGTTTATCTTCGCGTTCATCCACGGCGGGTTAACCGGCCTGTTCCTCGGTAACGTGACCGTCAGCGTGCCGCTTTCGGACACGATGTTCGTCGTCGCGCACTTCCATATGGTGATGGCGGTTGCGCCCATCATGGTGGTGTTCGGGGCGATCTACCACTGGTATCCCAAGATCACCGGACGCATGCTCGACGATACGTTGGGCAAAATTCACTTCTGGGCCACGTTCCTCGGGACCTATGCGATCTATCTTCCGATGCATTACCTGGGCTTTTTGGGTGTCCCGCGCCGGTATTACTCGATCGGAGGCACGGACTTTATCCCTGAGTCGGCACATTCGTTGAACGTTGGTATCACCCTTGCGGCCCTGATCGTGGGCGCGTTCCAATTTGTGTTCTTGTACAACTTGATCTGGAGTTATTTCAAAGGCAAGCCATCGGGTCCGAACCCATGGCGCGCGACCACGTTGGAGTGGCAAACCCCCGACACGCCGCCGAAGCATGGAAACTTTGGTGCGAAGTTACCGGTGGTTTATCGCTGGGCTTACGACTACAGCGTGCCAGGCGCCGATGAGGACTTCATTCCGCAGAACCAGCCACCGGCCAAGAAAGCCGCGGCAGCCTAGGAGACGCGGTTGTGACGGTCACATTGGTACTTCTCGGCGTGATCATGGCGGTCGTTGTCTGGTGGTTGTGGCGGCAAACGGTAAACGTCAAGCCGTGGGTAGCGCAGCACCCGATCGAGACTGCGAACGGGGATGGCTCGTTCTCGCTGTCCCCGGTGAGAGTAGGCCTCTGGGTGTTTCTCGCGGTCGCCACGTCGCTGTTTGCACTGTTTATCAGCGCCTATCTGATGCGCAAGACGGGGGCGGACTGGACCACCCTAGCTGCTCCGAAGGTGCTGTGGCTGAACACGGGCATGCTGATCCTCGGTAGTGTCGCGATGCAATGGACACGGGCAGCGGCGCGACGGGGAGAGACTGGCAATGTGAAAACCGGCCTGATGGCCGCGGGCGTTTTCAGTTTTTCCTTTCTGGCCGGGCAACTGCTGGCGTGGCAACAGCTGAACGCCGCAGGTTATTTTCTGGCAGGTAATCCAGCCAACGCGTTCTTTTACCTACTCACCGCGCTGCACGCGGTGCACCTGTTGGGTGGACTGTGGGTGTGGGGCAAGACCACCGCCAAGATGGCGCGCGGCGTCAAAGTTGGCGCGATACGCTTGAGTGTGGAGCTGTGCACGGTGTACTGGCACTATCTGCTGCTGGTTTGGCTGGTGTTGTTCGCGCTGCTGTTGTCGGCTTAACGAGGAAACAAATATGACGCAACCTGCGCTGACGAGTGCGGGCGAAGCTGTCCCGCTGCCTGAAGGCTTGCAGGGCGTCGTCGCCGACTGGTCCTCGGACCAGCGGGCGTTCAAGAAGGTCCCATGGGGCAAGGCCATGATGTGGATCTTCCTCGTCAGCGATACGTTCATCTTCAGCGCGTTCCTGATCTCGTACATGAACGTGCGAATGTCTACTACGGAGCCTTGGCCGAATCCCAGCCAGGTTTTCGCACTAGAGCTCTTTGGCAAGAACATACCCCTGATCCTGATCGCGATCATGACCTTCATCCTGATCAGCAGCAGCGGGACGATGGCCATGGCCGTCAAGTTTGGTTATGAGAAAAATAAGAAGATGACTTTTATCCTGCTGCTGATCACCGCGGCATTGGGCGCTTCATTCGTCGGGATGCAGGCTTTTGAGTGGACCAAGCTGATTCAGGAGGGGGTTCGTCCCTGGGTCAACCCGATGGGTGCAGCCCAGTTTGGCTCGGCGTTTTTCATGATCACGGGATTCCATGGCACGCACGTGTCGATCGGTGTGATATTCCTAGTCATCGTGGCCATCAAGGTCTGGCGGGGAGACCTGGATCGCCAGACGCCGGGTTTCCTGACTGGCAGGAAGGGGAACTACGAGATCGTCGAAACGATGGGTCTCTATTGGCACTTCGTCGATCTGGTGTGGGTATTTATTTTCGCGCTGTTCTATCTTTGGTAGGGGAAACCGTGGCACACGCAGAGGGGCAACAACATCCGGTCGGCACCGCGGCACACGTCGAAGGGCAACAGCATCCGATCGGTATCTACCTGAAGATCTGGGCCTTGCTGTTTGTTCTCAGCGCCGCGTCTTACCTGGTGGACTACTTCCAGGTTCAGGGTTACCTCAGGTGGTTCCTGATCCTTACGTTCATGATGATGAAGGCAGGGCTGATCGTCGCCGTCTTCATGCACATGATGTGGGAGCGGCTGGCACTGATGTATGCCATTTTGCTGCCGCCGTTGTTGCTGCTGGTGCTGCTGGGAATAGGCGCGCTTGAAGCCGACTACACGTTTTTCACGCGAGAAACGTTCTTCGGGCCGGGGCCCGCGGCGCCGGTCCCGCATTAGTAGGCGGCGCCAGGCTACGAATGGCGAATCATCACGCCCTTTTGCTGTAGGGCGATAAGCCAATGCGGGGCGGATGACCCCGTTCCTGCCAACTCCACTTGCGGGTGAGATTTCAGCACCTCTTCCAAGATCGGTTCCTGCTGGGGCTCGAGATCCATGAAGAAAATGTGCTTGCCGTCACGCAGGGCTTGTTCGAAACGGGCGAAGTCGTGATTGGGTTCCTGGATTCCACGCAACCCACCTTCCCATGTGCAAAAGCCGAGCATCACGACAGCGAGGAAGATGAAAGGCATCCAGCCGACAGCGGATTGCGTCCAGCCGGCAAAGTAGGCGATGGCAAGCACCAGCACGAAAGCGCAAAGACCGACCACCGCGCCTCGTATCGTTGAGTGAACGATATCGTTCTTCATGAATGACTGGACCTCGTGCAGATGATGGTGATGCTCCACCTCCGCATCGTTGCGGCTGAGCACGTGGATCTGCGAAGAGGAAACGCCGGCGGCTTCCAGGTGTTCTTCAAAAACTTCCTGGTCGTCCAGGCTGTCGCTGATGAAATAATGCCTTAGCATCTTCATAGTATCTCCACCCGGTTCAATTCACTCGCACATCTGACTCAAGTTCAGGCCCGCCATTGTAGCCAGTCGGCTTCATTTGTGATTCTCCATCGAACGTTGCGCAAATCGCTAAACTTCAAACTTGCTTCAGAGGGTTTCTCTGCATGACCGCCAATACGACTACCGAACTTCATAGCACCACCGAACGCAGCGCTGCCCATTTGCTCGCGCAATACTGGGCTCTGACGAAGCCGCGCGTGACGCAACTTGCGATTTTCTGCGCGGTGATCGGCATGTTCCTGTCGATCTCCGAGTTGCCACCGTGGCGCTTGGTCCTGACTGCGACGCTCGGTATCTGGTTGCTGGCCGGCGCCGCTTTTGCCGTTAACTCGCTGCTCGAGAAACACATCGACGGAAAAATGGCGCGCACGCGCATGCGTCCGTTGCCCCGCGGCGAACTGTCGTCGTTACAGGCCGTCTTGTTTTCAGGGTTGATCGGCGGCGTCGGCATGTGGTTGCTGTACAGCTTCGTGAATCCGCTGACGATGTGGCTGACGGTCGCCACCTTTCTCGGCTATGCGGTGGTCTACACCATGTTGCTGAAGCCAAATACGCCGCAGAATATTGTGATTGGCGGCATGAGCGGCGCGATGCCCCCGGTCCTCGGATGGGCGGCGATGACCAACAGCGCGCCGGCCGAAGCGTGGCTGCTTGCGCTGATCATCTTCGTCTGGACGCCGCCGCACTTCTGGTCGCTTGCGTTGTACCGATTAGACGACTATCGCAAGGCGGGGCTGCCGATGCTGCCGATTACGCACGGTGTTGCCCTCACTCGACTGCACATATTGCTGTACACGATTGTCCTGGTCGCCGTCACGACTTTGCCGTTCGTGATTCGCATGTCAGGTGTGGTGTACTTGCTCGCGGCGCTCGCGCTCGGCGCGGTTTTTGTCGGCTATGCGTGGCGTCTCTATCGGAGCTACAGCGATAAATTGGCGCGCGCGACCTTCAGCTACTCGATCGTCTACCTGGCAGCGCTATTTGCTGCATTGTTGATAGATAAATTCATATAAGCCGGTGCTGCGCACCGGCAACGACGAATGTTAAGAACACTGGCCGTAGTCCTCTTGCTCGCAGGCTGCGGCGGTGGCGCGCAGAAGTTCAACGGCGTCGACATCACCGGCGCCAATTACGCCCGCGATTTTTCGCTGACCGATCACAGCGGCGCCAAGCGCACCCTGGCCGATTACCGCGGCAAGGTTGTTGCGATCTTCTTCGGCTTTACTCAATGCCCAGATGTGTGCCCAACGACCTTGGCCGACATGGCGCAAGTAAAAAAGCAACTGGGCAAGGACGGCGATCAGCTGCAAGTCATCTTTATAACGGTCGATCCGGAGCGCGACACCCAGGGCGTGCTCGCGCGTTATGTGCCGGGGTTCGATCCAAGCTTCGTCGGGCTGTACGGATCCCCCGAGCAAACGGCAGCCACGGCTAAGGAGTTCAAGGTCTTTTATCAGAAGGTCGCCGGCAAGACCGCCACGTCGTATTCGGTCGACCACACTGCGGGCACCTACGTAATCGATCGCGACGGCAGAGTGCGCTTGTTCATGCGTCACGCCGAAGGCGTCGAACCGATCGTTGCCGATTTAAGGCGGCTGATCGGTTAACCGCTGTCCAGCGCGCCGCTACTGGCAGCGATACGAGTGTGACTTGAGATCACGCGGCCGTGCTCACCAGGAGTTATGCCGAAGGCAGTGGCAATCGGAGCCGTGATGTCGAGTTCGAATCCTACGAACACGCTCGCTTCGGCGTCGCGGTAATCGTCTGCGGCATAAGCGCCGCATTCGGGCGCCAGCACGCCGTGCACTTCGTAAGGATCGAATACTGCAATGGTTCCGGGCCCGGCAGCGAGTCGCAGCGCTGCGCGCGGAAGAACAAGCTCAGCCGGCGGACCGACGATGCACCAGATTCCGAACATCCTTTCATCGTAGTGCGCGTCGTTGTGGAAGAACGCGCCGCGGCACTGATACCACTCAAAATCGGCTCGCAAAGCCGGCGTAAGTGTCTTCCCGAGCGCCGCGCCGAGCTGCGCGTGCGCCGCCGGGTCGCGCCATGTGCCCAGCGCGTGTACTTTGCCTACAGGGCGGTTGCGGAGCGCGTGCCGTGCGCGTGCTTGTAATGCTGCCCCGGGAGCGCATTCGCCGGCGGCGACTTTGTTCGCGATCGAGCGCGAATTGCCGGAGGCGCTGAGGCAACTTGCGACCGGGGCAGTGTGCGTTATCAATCGCATCTTCATTTGAGGGAGATCAAAAAAAGCCCCGGGAGTACCGGGGCTTGAGTGTCCGCCTCATTGGAGGAGAGGGGGAGGAACAGAGGCGGACCTTGCTTCAACCAACCAACCAGAAGCCACGGGTCGCTCAGGGAAAGTACCTCTTTATGCGTACTCGGCCAACGCGCTTCGCATCTTCTGTAAGGCTTTGGCTTCAATCTGCCGAATTCGTTCCGCCGATACACCGAATTCCTGCGCGAGGTCGTGCAGCGTCGACGTTCCAACCTTGCCATCGCCGTCCTCGTTCAACCAGCGCGCTTCGACGATGCGACGACTGCGCGGGTCGAGCTCGTCGAGCGCTTCGCGCACGCCTTCGCTTTGCATCACGTCGTATTCGCGACGCTGCAACACCTGGGTCGGCTCGGAGTCCGCATCGGCCAGATAAGCGATCGGTGCAAAGTCCTCCTCGCCGTCGTTGGTACGGCCTTCCAGCGCAACGTCACCCCCGGTAAGACGCGTTTCCATCTCCGAGACTTCTTCGCGCTTGACGTTGAGTTTTTCCGCGATCTCGCCCACCTGCTCCTGCGACATCGTTCCAAGACCTTTTTTCATGCTGCGCAGGTTGAAAAACAGCTTGCGCTGCGCCTTGGTGGTCGCCACTTTGACGAGCCGCCAGTTTTTCAGCACGTACTCATGAATCTCTGCCCTGATCCAATGCAACGCGAACGACACCAGCCGCACGCCGCGCTCAGGATCGAACCGCTTGACCGCTTTCATCAGCCCGATGTTGCCTTCCTGGATCAGGTCGGCGTGCGGCAGGCCGTAGCCCAAATAATTGCGGGCGACCGCCACCACCAGCCGCAGGTGCGACATCACCAGCCGCCCGGCTGCATCCAGATTGTCGCTATCGCGGAGCTCGCGCGCCAAACGAAGCTCTTCGTCAGGCGTCAGCATAGGCACCCGATTCACCGCTTGGATGTACGCATCGATGCTGCCCAAGCTTCCGGGACTCAGCGCGAATGCCTGCGCGCCGAATGGAACCAGGGCGTTTACTGCCGATTGTGTGTTTCTAGCCACGTGTTTCATCTCCAGTTCAATCGAGCTTAGCACTCGGGCTTTCCGAGTGCTAAGTCTTAGAGGAAGCTGACCATGGAGAGTTCAATCCCGACTATTAGAGTCGGGTTTACGGCACGATAGTGAGTACATACTCGCAGCAGGTTAACCGAGTATGTTAAGCGCGCACTTGCTCGGGCGTCATTGAACTGTCATCGTGAGTCTCTATGGTCCGCCGTCACGATCGTAAACACACCAAGCGCAAGCACTCCAAGCGCGCTACCCCGTTGATTGCCCCGCCGGACTGGTACCTGAACCGGGAGCTTTCGCTGCTCGCTTTCAACGAACGCGTGCTGGCGATGGCGGAGCGCGCGTCGGTGCCGCTGGCGGAGCGGCTGCGCTATATCTGCATCGTGTCATCGAACCTCGACGAGTTCTTCGAGGTCCGTGTTTCCGATCTGATTGACGGATCCGCCAGCGTGTACGCCACGGTGCTCGAGCGCGCGCATCGCTTGGTGGCCCTTCAATACGAGCTGTACAACCAAACGATCATGCCGGCGCTGGCGCGGCACAACATCGTGATCATCAATCATGCGCAGCGCAGCGCCGGGCAGCGCGCCTGGCTGCGCGACTACGTGCAGCGCGAGGTCAAGCCGCTGCTGGCCCCTATCGGCCTGGATCCGTCGCATCCTTTTCCGCAGGTGCTGAACAAGTCGCTCAACTTCATCATGCAACTGGAGGGAAAGGACGCGTTCGGGCGCCCGTCAGCCATCGCGATCCTCAAAGTGCCGCGCGTCTTGCCGCGGGTGATTCCGGTGCCCGCGAAGCTCGCGCCTGGCAAACAGGCGTTCGTGCTGCTGACCTCGGCGATTCGCGCGCACCTGCAGGACTTATTTCCGGGGCGCGAGATCAGCGGGTTCTCGCAGTTTCGCGTCACGCGCGATTCGGATCTGACCGTTGACGAGCGCGAAGTTCACAACCTGCGTCAGGCGATGAGAATGGAGCTGACGCAGCGCCACTTCGGCAACGCAGTGCGGCTCGAGATCTTGCGCACGTGTCCGCTGCCCTTGCAGAAGCTGCTGCAGGAGCAGTTCCAGATTCCGAGCGAGGCGGTGTTCCAGGTCGACGGTCCGGTCAACCTCGTTCGGCTCAATCAGCTGGTCGATCTGTTGACGCAGCCAAAGCTTCGTTGGCCGCTGTTTGCGCCGGCTTGGCCGCGCAAGCTGGCATCGGGTTCCGACATGTTCGAAGCGCTGAAGCAGGGCGACATTCTGCTGCACCATCCTTTCGAGAGCTTCGAGCCCGTCATCGAATTCCTGCGCCAGTCGGCGGTTGATCCGCGTGTGGCCGCGATTCGCATCACGCTGTATCGCACGGGGATCAGCTCGGTGATGGTCGATATTCTCGAAGAGGCCGCGCGCCGCGGCAAGGAGGTCACCGCGATCGTCGAGTTGAAGGCGCGCTTCGACGAGGAGGCAAACATCAACCTTGCCGAGCGCCTCGAGGCAGTGGGTGCGCAGGTGGTGTACGGCGTGGTCGGGCTTAAAACGCACGGCAAGATGACGCTGGTGCTGCGGCGAGAGGAAGTGCGCGGCCGTCCGACGCTGGTGCGCTACGCGCATCTGGGCACCGGCAACTATCACTCGGCAACGACCAAGCTTTACACCGACTTCGGCATGCTGACCGCGCACGCTGAGATCTGCGGCGACGTTGAAAGAGCGTTCTTGCACATGACGAGCCTCACCAAGGTCGAGCGATTGAAGCATCTGTGGATGGCGCCGTTCACGCTGCATCGGAATTTGTTGCGCGCCCTGGCCAACGAAGTCAAGATCGCGCGCAGCCGCAAGCCGGGTCGGGTGATCGCGAAAATGAACGCGCTCACCGATGAGGCAACGATCAACGCGCTCTACGGCGCGTCGCAGGCGGGCGTCAAGATCGATTTGATCGTGCGCGGCGCGTGTGCCTTGCGCGCGGGGGTCAAGGGGTTGTCCGAAAACATCAGGGTGCGCTCGATCGTCGGTCGTTTTCTCGAACATCACCGCATCTACTATTTCCGCAACGACGGTGCGCCGAACGTCTATCTGTCGAGCGCCGACTGGATGGGGCGCAACCTTTTTCGCCGCATTGAAATCGCGTGGCCGGTGCTCGACCCCAAGCTGCGCAAGCGCGTAATCGACGAAGGATTGACGCCGTACCTTGAAGACACTAAAGACGCCTGGCTGCTGGAATCCGACGGCGTCTATCGGGCGCCGAAGAGCGGCACCAGCGGACATTCGGCGCAGCGCGAACTGTTGACTGCGCTGGCGGCTAGCGTGGCGGTAACCTGATGGAGCTCATACTGTGGCGGCACGCGGAAGCCGAACCCGGCGAACCCGACCTCGGCCGCCAGTTGACTGCGAAGGGCGAGAAACAGGCGCGTCGAGTGGCCGAGTGGCTGCACAAGCGGCTGCCGCAGACTGCGAAGGTCTACGCCAGTCCGGCGCGGAGAGCGCAGCAGACCGCGCAAGCGCTGACGGAGATTTCGCATCACAAAGTTCGTACGCTCGAAGAGCTTGCGCCGGGCGCAACGGCGGCCGAAATACTGGCTGCAGCCGATTGGCCGAATTCCAAAGCGGCTGTAGTCATTGTCGGCCATCAACCGACACTGGGTCTGGTGGCCAGTGAACTATTGAGCGGCCAGCCGCGGGACTGGTCGCTCAAGAAGGGTGCAGTATGGTGGCTGAGTCAGCGCGAGCACGACGGCGACGAGCAAACGGTGCTGCGGGCGGTCATCAATCCGGATCTGGTGTAGCAACCTTGCTACAGCGGCCGCAGCGCGAACGTGATGCCTACTCGCTCCCAGTGAGTGGCTTCTTCCTCGAGTAAGTATTGAGTCAGTGGATGGCGCGCCAACCACTCGCTCGCCAATCCGAGTTCGATCGTCTTTCCGAATTTGACCGACCACTGCGGCAACTCCACCGCGCGCCTCGCGTGCGCGAGCACGACGGCCAGTCGCAGCGACAGAATGCTCGCCGCACTCGCATGATCTTCGAGCGCCTGATGAACTTTCCGCAGGTTGCCCCGCTGTGCCAGAACCAGGGTTGCGACGCGCTGCTGGTCCGACGTCGAGAAGCCGGCGAAGTCGCTGTGCTCGATCAGATACGCGGAGTGTTTGTGATAGTCGTTGTGCGAAATTGCGAATCCGACTTCGTGCAGCGAAGCGGCCCAGCGCAGATGGTTTGACATCTCGTCGCTCGCTTCGGAGTTGAGCGTCGAGTTGAATTGGGCGGACAGCGCGCTGACTCTTTGCGCTTGCGCTTTGTCGACGCTGAATCTTCCCTGCGTGCGCACGACGGTCGAGTCGCGCAGATCCTTGCGTTCACGCCGTCCGAGCAGGTCGTAGAGCACGCCCACGCGCAACGCGCCGCGCGCCGGCCGCATTTCATCGATCCCGAGTGACTCGAACACGGCGGACAACACCGCCACGCCGCCCGCCAGTACTTCCTGCCGGTCGGGCTTCATGCCGGCCAGCCGAATGCGCTTGATTTCGCCGGCTTCGAGCAATGCATAGCGCAGTGTGAGCAGGCCCTGCGGTGTGATGGTGCCATCGGTCCAGCCTTGAGTTCGCAAAATGTCGGACACGGCGCCGATCGTGCCGCTCGACCCGAACGCTTCGTCCCAATGGCCGCGCGAGAACACCGAAACGGCTTCTTCGAGCTCGGCGGCAGCCGCGACTTGCGCCTTTTTTAAGCTCGATCGATCGATCCGACCGTCTTTGAAGAAGCGCAGCGAAGTGTTGACGCAGCCGACCTTGAACGACTCGGCGCTCTCGGCTTCGAACCCCTTGCCGACTATGACTTCGGTCGATGCGCCGCCGATGTCGACGACCAACCGGCGCGCCGCCGAAGGCGGCAGTGTGTGCATGCAGCCTTCGAACACCAGGCGTGCTTCCTCGCGCCCTGAGATCACCTCGATCGGGAATCCGAGTACGTGCTGTGCTTCGAGCAGGAACTCATCGAGATTGCGCGCTTGCCGCAATGTTTGCGTGCCCACCGCGCGTACGTGCTCGCTTTTCATGCCGCGCAGCCGCTCGTTCATGCGCGCCAGCGTCTCGAGCGCAATGTCGATCGACTTCTTGCTGAGCTTGTTGCTTTCGTCGAGCCCGGCAGCGAGCCTCACGGTCTCTTTCCAGTAGCCGTGGCGCTCGATATGAGCGCCGTCGACCTTTCCGATTTCAAGCCGGAAACTATTCGAACCAAGGTCGACCGCGGCCAGCAGCATCAGCAGCGTGATGCAAAACTACTGCGTGTCCCGATCTTGCGCCTGCGGTACTCAACGTACGTCCGTACGCCTGCGCTCCTCGGCGCAACCTCGTGCCTGCTCGCTACGTTTTTCATCACGCTGCAGCCACTCCGATCAGGGCATCGGCAAACTCGCGCGCGACGAACGGTTGCAGATCGTCAATCGCTTCGCCCACGCCGATAAACAGAATCGGCAGCGGGCGATCGCGTCTTGCTTCGACGATCGCAGCGAGCACGCCGCCCTTTGCGGTGCCGTCGAGCTTGGTCACGATCAGCCCCGTCAAGCCCACTGCGTTGTCGAACGCCTGCACTTGCGCGAGTGCGTTTTGTCCGTTGGTGCCATCGATGATCAGAATGATTTCATGCGGTGCGCCGGGCATCGCTTTGTCCTGCGCACGTTTGACTCTTTTCAACTCTTCCATCAAGTGCTGCTGAGTCGGCAGGCGCCCGGCGGTATCGGCAATCAGCACGTCGACACCGCGCGCCTTGGCCGCCGACACCGCATCGAATACGACCGCGGCCGGGTCGCCGCCGCTCTGCGCCACCACCTCGATGCCGTTGCGCGCGCCCCAAATAGCCAGTTGCTCGCGGGCCGCGGCGCGAAACGTATCGCCCGCCGCCAGCAGCACTGACTTGCGCTGATTCGACAGCCATTTGGCCAGCTTGCCGATCGACGTGGTCTTGCCGGCGCCGTTGACGCCGGCGAGCATGATGACGTACGGCCGTTCGGCCCCGATGACCAGCGGCATTTCCAGCGGTGCCAGAAGCTCGGACATGGCGTTGACGAGCTCGGAGCGCGGGTCGGCATCGTCGCCGGCGCGCTTCCAGCGGGCCTTGAGATCGGCCAAGAGGTGACCGGTGGCATCGACACCCACGTCGCCGGTCAGGAGCGCGGTCTCGAGGTCTTCGAGCGCGGCTTCGTCGAGTTTGCGCCGCGAGAAAACGCCTGCCAGCGCGCCCGCGAACTTGTCGCGGGATAGGCCTAAGCCGGCCTTGAGCCGGGCGGACCACGAGGGGGCCGGGGTCGGAGCGGCCGCTGGTGCCTCGCCCGGCGTCCCGTCCGGGGCCTCGTTTGGCGGGCCCGACAGGGGCTTTTTCTTGAAGAGTTCGAACAACGGAAAAGCCCTCGCGTTGGGACGCGGACCGAATGCGTCCTCGACGAAGACTAGAATTCTACCGGTTTCGTATGTTGTCCCCGGCTCGACCA
>JBGSWX010000335.1:0-1562 GCA_041751695.1 Burkholderiaceae bacterium
TGAACGGCGATTGCCCATCGATCTCGATGGCAACTGCGGCCGGCGCTTGCCGCACAGCGGAGATCCTAAGCGGCCTGCGCACCGTAATCGATTCGCTGGCTTCGGCAGCGGCGCTCAGGGCGCCAATCAAGTCGCCGTAGCGAATCGTCGCGCCCAGAATTTGTGCGCCGACATCCCTTTCGTCGATGACCGCGCGACCGAACTGGCCGGCCGATGACACGATGACGGTGCGAATTGGGGCCAGCACCTCAGCGGGTAATTCGGTGACCTGCGCGAGCGCTTGCAACGAACCGAGCGACAGTGCAAGCAAACGTCGATCGGTGGCGGCCTGCTCGACACTGCGCGCGTCGAACACCACGCTCGACACCCCGCGCCTTGCGAGCAACAACGCCAGAGCCAGGCCGACCGGCCCGCCGCCCAGAATCGCGAGCGGCTGTGGTGCTGAGATGGTCATCGGCGCACGTCGGTCGAGGCTCGTCGCATCGATTCGGAACTAAGCTCGGCGTCGATCTGTGCCAGCTCTTGCGGCGTGCCGGCGTTCCACCAGCGCCCTGCGTAGCGTTCGCCGCTGACCCGCCCTGCACGCGCCGCTGCGTACAGCCACGGAAACAACGACGCGCGCTGCGCCGAAATCTTGGCAAACAGGTGCGGCGCGAAGACGCCGATGTTGGCGTAGGTCAGGCGCAGCGTTGCGTCGGGATCGATTTGATCCCGCGTCAATCCCATGTCGCCACGCAAGTGAAACGAAGGATTGTCTACCAGCACTAAATGCGCATCGGCCACACCTTGCAGCAGCAACGCGCTCGCCGATGCAAGGCGCCGATACGGAAAGTCGGTCACGATATCGCCGCTGGTGACGATAAAAGGCGCATCGCCCAGCAGCGGCAGTGCTTTGACCACGCCGCCGCGCGATTCGAGCGCATCTTCGGCGTGCTCGCCTTCGCGCGAGTAGCAAAGCGCAACACCATAGCGGCGCCCGTCACCGAGCGCCGCTTCAAATTGCTCGGGCAAGTGCGCGGTGTTGATCACGATCTGGCGCACCCCCGCGCTCGCCAGACCTTCGATCTGCCATTCGATCAGGCGCTTGCCGCCGGCGCGCAGCAACGGCTTCGGTGCATCATCGGTCAGCGGCCGCATGCGCTCGCCGCGGCCCGCGGCCAGGATCAATGCGTGCGTCGGCGCTGCGTCAGACTTCATGCCATTCCCAATTCGTCGAACAAACGCGCAAGCGGCGCAAGCTCGTCGTAGCGCCACGCGACCGCGCGCACGTAGCCGATGAAGCGCGGCGCATCCTCGAGATAGTGCGGCTTGCCGTCGCGATACCTGATGCGCGCGAAGATGCCGAGCACTTTCAAGTGGCGCTGCACGCCCATCCACTCGAAGTCACGCCAGAAGACTTCGAAGTCAGCGGGCAGCGGCAGATGGGCGCGATGCGCGCGGTCGAAGTACAGCCGCGCCCATTCAAGCACGCGCGCCTCGTCCCAGCTGATGAACGCGTCACGCAACAAAGACACCGCGTCGTACGCGATCGGCCCGACCACGGCATCCTGAAAGTCGAGCAC
>JBGSWX010000336.1:0-3850 GCA_041751695.1 Burkholderiaceae bacterium
CTGCGCGCGTCGTCGCCGAAAATATAGAAGCATAGATGAACGTGATGACGCGCTTGATCGATGTCGGCCGCAATCCGGTCGATCGTACCGTCGTAATCGGTGAGCAGCTCGACGGCATTACCGCCGAGGTTATCGAGCATCCCAAGGTCGGTCGCGAGGCGCACGCTCGGCTGGTATTGCAGATCCACCGCCGGCGCAGCCAGCTGCGGCAGCTCCCGCATGCGGCTGCGTACCGGCTCGATCAGATGGATGTACTCACTGCGCCGCTCGACGCGCCAGCGTGGCAGGCGCGGGCGCCCGATCAGCAGATACAGCAGCAGGCCGACCCACGGCAAGAAAAAGATAAATAGCAGCCAGCCCTTGGCAGCTTCAGGCGAGCGGCGCGTGGGTACGATCGGCAGCATCACCAGGCGGATGGCCCAGTCGCTGACGATCAGTAGCGTTGTCCAAAAGCCGGTGGTCTCTGACATCCCTGATCAGCGATCACTGATCAGATCACTTGCCCAACTCGTCGCCCAATCGATCGGTTGGCCAACGCAGCTGGTCGCGCAGCGAAGAAGTCATCGGCAGATCCATGCGCAGATTGCCCGGTGGGATCGGCTGCAGGAACCATTTTTCGTAGAACCGGCCGACGACGCCGTCCAGCATCAAGCCTGCCAGATGCCGATCGACGGTCTTCTTGAACTCGACGTCGCCTTTGCGCAGCACGATCGCGATGGGCTCCAGGACGAGAAACGAACCGACGATCGCGAGCTTCGACGGGTCCTTTGACTTTGCGCGCTGCGCCGCTAGCAACACATCGATCGTCGCGAACGCGTCTACTTCGTTGCGCTCGACAGCTGCGCGCGCCTCGTCGTACGTGGTGTAGTCAACCATTACCGTGCCGCGCAGCACGCCGCCGTCGATCTTCTGCTGCAGTAGCGGAACCGAATTGGTGCCCGGCACCACCGAGATGCGGCGCCCGACCAGATCCTCTACGCCGCGCACCTTCGAGTCGGCGCGCACCAGAAAGCGCGGGCCGGAAAATTGATAGGGCATCGAATAGTCGACCGTCTTGCGCCGCCCCGGGTCATTGATCGTCGTGCCGCATTCCATATCGGCCTTGCCGCTGTTGACGACGTCGAACCTGGTCTTCGCGCTCACCTCCACAAACGCGATCCGCAACGGCTTCTTCAGCTCGCGCTCCATCAGCCGCACAATCTCGCGGCAGATGTCGATGCCGTATCCGACCGGCTGTTTGCTCTCGTCCAGGTAGGCGAAGGGAATCGCGTCGGGCCGGTGCGCGATCGTAACTACGCCGTTGTCACGGATCTTCGCGAGCGAAGGCGGGGGCTTCGGCGCGGCTGCAGCCGGCGGTTGCGCGGTAGCCGGCTGCGCCACCGCGATACAAGGGATCGACAGGACGAACGCGGCGACGATTCCACCGAGCGAACGAGCAAGGCGTGTTGCGAGATTCATGTGCGGGGCGGTGCGATCGCACGTGTCAATGAAGAGGCGTCAAAGTCTACGCGGGCGCATGCCGCAGTTCATGCAAATTCGCGGCGATTCTCCCCCCGCATTTCCGCCACGCGGGCGCGCCGGCCGCCCATCAGTTATGCAGGATCTTCGACAGAAAGAGCTGCGCACGCTCGGATCTCGGCTGGCCGAAGAAATCGTCCTTGGTCGCATCTTCGACGATCTCCCCTTTGTCCATGAAGATCACGCGATGCGCCACCTTGCGCGCGAAACCCATCTCGTGGGAGACGACCATCATCGTCATGCCCTCCTTCGCAAGCTGCACCATCACGTCGAGCACTTCGTTGATCATCTCCGGATCAAGCGCGGACGTGGGTTCGTCGAACAGCATGCAAATGGGATCCATCGATAGTGCGCGCGCGATCGCAACGCGCTGCTGCTGGCCGCCTGACAACTGCCCAGGAAACTTCGCTGCCTGCGACGTCAGGCCGACGCGATCGAGAAGCTTCATGCCGCGCGTATTTGCCTCGTCCTTCTTGCGGTTGAGCACCTTGATCTGTGCCAGCGTCAGGTTATCGATGATCGTCAGGTGCGGAAACAATTCGAAGTGCTGAAACACCATGCCCACACGCGAGCGCAGCTTCGGCAGATCGATCTTGGGTGCGCCGACCGACACGCCATCAACCATGATGGTGCCCTTCTGAAACGGCTCCAGTGCGTTGACGCACTTGATCAACGTCGACTTGCCCGAGCCCGACGGTCCGCACACGACGATGACCTCTCCCTTTTCCACCGCCGTTGAACAGTTGGTCAGCACCTGAAAAGAGCCGTACCACTTCGACACGTCCTTGCACTCGATCATCGCCATTGCGTGACCACTCCTTACCGAATTACCGCAATTTTCTTCTGCAGCCGCTTGACCAGAAACGACAGCGTGTAGCACAGCACGAAGTACACGACTGCGACGAACAGGTACATCTCGATCAGGCGCGAATCGCGCTGCGCAATTTTTGAGGCCGCGCCGACGAAATCGGTGGCGGAAATGACGTACACCAGCGAGGTGTCCTGAAACAGGATGATGGTTTGCGTCAGCAGCACCGGGATCATGTTGCGAAACGCCTGGGGCAAAATCACCAGGCGCATCGACTGCCCATAGGTCAGGCCCAATGCGTAAGCCGAATACACCTGGCCACGCGGTATCGACTGGATACCCGCGCGCATGATCTCGCAAAAGTACGCGGCCTCGAACAGGATGAACGTAATGATCGCTGTGCGTTCGGCTCCGATCTGGATCGGCCGTTCAGACCCCGTGATTCCCTGCAGGATCTGCGGCATCAGGAAGAAGAACCAGAAGATCACCAGCACTAGCGGAATCGAGCGCATCAGGTTCACGTAGCCGGCCGCGGTGTTCGACAATATTTTGTTGGACGACAAACGCGCCAGCGCCAGCAATGTGCCGAAGAACAATCCGCCGACCACCGAGGTCGCGGTCAACTGCAGCGTGTACTTCATTCCCTGCCACAGATACGGCAGCGCGTTGATGACGATCGAGAAATCGAGATCCATCGCTATTTCCCGCCGCTGATGTAGCCGGGCACCGCAACCTTTCGTTCGACGTACGCCATCACGCGGTTGGCGGTCATCGCGATGACGATGTAAATCACAGTTGCGGCAGCAAACGCCTCAAAAAAATTGAACGTGTACTCGCCGATTTCGCGCGAGCGGAACGTCAGCTCTGCCAGCCCGATTGTCAGCGCGATCGATGAGTTCTTGATCAGGTTCATCGTCTCGCTCGTCAGAGGCGGGATGATGATGCGAAACGCCATTGGCAGCAGCACGAAGCGATACACCTGCACCTGCGTCAGGCCAACCGCCATACCGGCGTTGCGCTGCCCGCGCGACAGCGACTGAATGCCGGCGCGCACCTGCTCGGCAATCCGCGCGGATGTAAACAAGCCAAGGCACAGGACCGCGGCGAGGAACTGCGCGTAAATCGGCTCGGTCGAGATCATCCAATTTTTTAGCGGCGGGATGAACTCGGGGATCACGTAATACCAAAGAAACATCTGGACCAGCAACGGGATATTGCGAAACAGCTCGACCCAAGCGTCACCCAGGCGCACCAACCAGCGCTTGTCGGTCGTGCGAACGGTGCCGACGATTGACCCGATCACTATTGCAATGATCCAGGCCAGCGCAGAGATAGCTAATGTCCAGTAAAAGCCGGCAAGGATCCACTCCCAGTAGGCGCCATCGCCGTCCGGCGTTTGCTGCAGGAACACCCCCCAGTTCATTTGAAGTTCATGGATTGCCTCCGTCCCGAGGAGAAGCTTGCCGCAAAAAGACAAAGGCCGGAAGTCTTACCTTCCGGCCTTTGTCGTCCCCGCGAAAGCGG
>JBGSWX010000337.1:0-1587 GCA_041751695.1 Burkholderiaceae bacterium
CTGCGGCGCCGGTTGCAACGTCTGCACCGCCGCCAGCGCGGTGTCAGCCGCGGCGTGGGTTGCAGCGCCGACCGCGCAGCCGATCCAATTGAGCAGCGTGCGGTGCGCTTCTTTCTCGACCGCATCGGTCCAGCCGCGCGACGGATGAGTCGCAACGAAGCGCGCCAGAATCCGCGTGATCGGCGGCGCGTCGTGCTCGGCAGCGACCGCCTTGTTACGCGCCATCGGCAATCACAATCGGAACACCTTCACATATCGCGTTGAATATTTCGATCGCGGCGAGCTTGGTTCGGCAATCACGCCGCTTCATCGGCTCGTCTTGCGCATTGTTCTGCATTCAATGATCGCACGCCGATGTGTGACGTACGATTCAGCCGCAATGAAGCCCAACTTTCTCATCATCCTGATCGACGACCTGCGCTACGACGAGTTCGGCGCCGGCGGTCATCCGTATATGAAGACGCCGCACATCGACCGGCTTGCGCAAGAAGGTGCGACGTTCGAGCGCGCGTTCCACACGACGCCGATCTGTTCGCCCAATCGCGCATCGATTGTCAGCGGGCAGTACGCCAGCCGGCACGGGATCATCGACAACGTCGCGCGCGATGCGATGAGCCACCGCTTGCCGAACTATCACCTCGATCTGCAGCGTCTTGGATATGAAACCGCGCACATCGGCAAATGGCACATGGGCAACGACGGCATGCCGCGTCCGGGATACGACACGTGGGTCAGCTATGACGGGCACGGAAAGTTAAACGACCCGCGGTTGAATCAAGACGGCAAGTATGTGCAGCACACCGGCTATATCACCGACATCATGAACGCCCTCGCGGTCGATTTTTTGAAGAAGAAGCGGAGCAAGCCGTTTTCGCTTTTCTTCGCGCACAAGGCCGTGCACCCGGACGCAGAACAGGCGGCCGATGGCACGCTGCGCATCTCCGCGCAAGGCGGCTACGTCGTGGCTGAGCGGCACAAGCATTTGTATCGCGATGCCGTGTTCCCACGCAGCCCGAACATGCTGCCAGCGGCCGAAGTGGTCAAGAACAAGCCGGCTTGGGGCGACAGCTTTGCGATGAAGTCAGGCGCCGCGTCGCAAGCCATCCTGGCAGCGCTGCAATCGGGCGAGCAGGACGAAATTCGATTGCGCGCGCGCATGATGGCCGCGGTCGACGAAGGGGTCGGCGCCATCACCGACGTGCTCAAGAAAAATGGCCAGCTCGACAACACCGTCATCGTGTTTTTCAGCGACAACGGTTTCTTTTTCGGCGAGCACGCGCTCGGGCCGGAGCGGCGTTTTGCGTACGAAGAAGGCATTCGATCGCCGTTTGTCGTGCGCTATCCGCGCAAAGTCAAAGCGGGCTCGCGTCGAAGCGAGCTCGTCATCTGCCAGGACCTCGCGCCCACGCTGATCGAATTAGCCGGAGGCAAACCCGGCACGCAAGTACAGGGACGCTCGCTGCTGCCGTTGTTCGGAGCGCGTCGCGTGCCATGGCGCAAGTCGATCCTGATCGAATATTGGGCGGAACAGGCGTTGCCGTGGCTGGTCGGCATGACTTACAAAGCGGTGCGCACTGACCGCTACAA
>JBGSWX010000338.1:0-1925 GCA_041751695.1 Burkholderiaceae bacterium
TGCGGGGCGCGCACATGGTGTTTATCACGGCGGGCATGGGCGGCGGCACGGGGACCGGTGCCGCGCCGGTGGTCGCCGAGATCGCGAAGGACCTCGGCATCCTGACGGTCGCAGTGGTATCGAAGCCGTTCGAGTTCGAGGGGCCCAAGCGCATGAAGCTCGCCGAAGCAGGCGTGAACCACCTCGAAGACACGGTGCATTCGCTGATCGTCATCCTCAACAACAAGCTCGAGGAAGTGATGGGCGAGGATGCCGAAATGTCCGAGTGCTTCCGCGCTGCCGACGATGTGCTGCATAACGCGTGCGCCGGTATCGCCGAAATCATCAACGTCCCGGGCCTGGTCAACGTCGATTTTGAAGACGTGAAGACGGTGATGAGCGAGCAGGGCAAGGCGATGATGGGCACCGCGCTGGCATCGGGCCTGGATCGCGCGCGCATTGCCGCCGAGCAGGCCGTCGCCAGTCCGCTGCTCGAAGGGGTCGATTTGTCGGGCGCGCGCGGCGTGCTGGTCAACATTACGGCGTCATCGTCGTTGAAGATGAAGGAGACACGCGAGGTGATGAACACGATCCGTGCTTTTGCGGCCGAGGATGCGACCGTTATCTTCGGCACCGTGTGCGATGAATCGATCGGCGACGGATTGCGCGTGACCGTGGTCGCTACCGGGCTCGGCCGCGCGGCTTCGAAAAAGCAGTCGACCCCGTTCGTGGTCGTGCGAACCGGGACCGACAATGCGCCGCTCAGTGTGCCGGCTGCGATGTCCCACGCGCCGTCGTCGGATTACAGCGACTTCGAAAAGCCGGCGATCTGGCGCACGCGAGAGTCAGCGCAGGCCAGAGTCGCTGCGATGGAGGACACCGGTTCGGAGAGGTATGACATTCCGGCGTTCCTGCGAAAACAGGCCGATTGAAAGCGACCCATGATGGGTAAACTCACATGATGCTCAAGCAGCGCACACTCAAGCAAATCGCCCGCTCGGTCGGGATCGGGCTGCACAGCGGCACCAAGGTCAAATTGGCGCTGCGCCCGGCCGCGGCCGACACCGGCATTGTCTTCCGGCGGATCGACGTCGATCCGCCGGTCGACATTCCGTTGAAACCGGAGAACGTGGTCGATACGCGGATGGCCACCACCATCGGGCGCGGTGATGTCAGGGTGGCCACGATCGAGCATCTGATGAGCGCGCTCGCCGGACTTGGAATCGACAACTGTTACGTCGACGTCGATGCGGCTGAAATACCGATCATGGACGGCAGCGCAGCGAGCTTTGTGTTTCTGGTGCAAGCGGCGGGCATCAGCGAATTGGCTGCGCCGAAGCGATTTGCCCGCATCGTGAAGCCGGTCGAGTTTCGCGATGGCGATGCCTGGGCGCGGCTCGAGCCGCACTTCGGATTCAAGCTAAAGTTCTCGATTGCATTCAATCATCCGGCGATCGATGCGACCGAGCAGATGGTGGAGGTCGACTTCGCGCGTGATTCGTATATCAAGGAAGTCTCGCGCGCGCGTACGTTCGGCTTTGTCAACGACGTCGAAACGCTGCGCAAGGCGGGGCTCGCGATCGGCGGCAGCTTCGAGAATGCGATCGTGATGGATGAATACCGCGTGCTCAATACCGACGGCCTGCGCGCGGGCGACGAGATCGCCAAGCACAAGATGCTCGATGCGATCGGCGATCTGGCAGTCCTCGGACATCCGCTGATCGGGTCCTACGTGGCACACAAGTCGGGCCACGCGATCAACAACAAGCTGCTTCGCGCGCTGACCGCCGATCAGACGGCCTTCGAGCTGGTGACCTTTGAGGACGAGGAACACGCGCCGGCTGCATTCCGCTTCCAGACCGAAACCGCCTAGCCTGCTAGGCGCTGCCCGCTCGCCGGCGCAGGGTCGCGGCCAGCTTTCGCGCGGCCTCCCTGAGGGGCGACTC
>JBGSWX010000339.1:0-10635 GCA_041751695.1 Burkholderiaceae bacterium
CCGCGGCCACCATCGACAGGCCGAACAACGCGAGCGCGAAATATTCGGGAGGGCCGAACTGATACGCGAGCCGAGCGAGCAATGGCGCAGCCACGATCAGCACAACGACGCTGAAGATGCCACCGATCGCGCTCGCGACCGCGGACATGCCGAGTGCGCGCCCGGCCTCGCCGCGTTTGGCCAGCGGATAGCCGTCGAAGGCTGTGGCCGACGCCGACGGGTCGCCCGGCGTGTTGATCAAGATCGCCGTGATCGAGCCGCCGAAGTTGGCCGCGCAGTAGATCGATCCGAGGAACGCGATCGCCGCGTTCGGCGTCATCGTGATAGTCAGCGGCAACAGGAGCGCGGTCGTAGTGCTGCCGCTGATGCCAGGTAACGCACCCACCACCACGCCCAGCACCGTACCGGCGAATACGAGAAACAGAATTTGCGGATCGGCGACTGCCGTGAGGCCTGCGACAAAGGCGTCCACGCTTCAGGACCAGAGGTTGGCGATCAAGCCCTTGGGAAAATTTCCTCCGAGGACGCGCACGAACAACCCATAAAGGGCAGCGCAAAGCACCACCGCGCTCGCGGCGAGCTTCCACAGGCTGCGCTCGCCCCAGAGCAGGCCAAGGCCGACGAGGACGACGATCGCGGAAGGCCACATTCCGATCAACTCCACCGCGCCCACGAATGCGAGCAACACTGCGGACGTCATCCACACCATCGGAGGAACTGGCGGCGGCGTTTCCATCGGCGGGTTGCCGATGCCGAACGCGGCCAGCACAGCGAGGAATGCGATGACGCCGATGACCAGACGCGGAAAGACCTCCGCGCCCAGCCCGCTCACCATGGCCGCAGGCATGGTGGCAAAGCGATACGTAAGCCCGAACGCGACGGCACACGCGCAGAGCGCGACCGCCGCTACGACGACGTCCGTTCGGCGCATGGGCTACTTGGCCATGCCCAGCGCTTTCAGCTCGCTTTCGCCCTCCGCGTAGAAGCTGTCGAGCTGCGCCTGCCACACGGCGCGCCCTGCAACGCTGTCCGAAGCCTGCCCCGAAGTGTCGATGTAGGTCGTGTACATCTGGCCGCCCATCGCCTTGATCAGCCCGTCCTCGAGGATCTTGAGCCGGTCTTCGGGAACACCTTTCAACGTGACGAAGCCACGCACGGTCGAGTAGTCGGCGGCGATGCCGAGGTCCTTCGCTGAGGGCACGTCGGGCAGAATCTTCATCCGCTGCGGAGTGAGTACCATCAGCGCACGCGCATCGCCTGCCTTGAGTTGCGATTCGGCCTCCGCGTAGTTGAGCATGCCGACGTCGAGGTTGCCGCTCACTACATTGATCACGATGTCGCCGCCGCCCCGGAAAGGAACCGCAGTGGGCGCCTGCAACCCCGCCTTGCGTGCGAACCCGAGCAGCGAGAGGTGGTCGACGCTGCCGATGTGAGTCACGCCCGCCTTCAGCTTGCGAGTCTTCCCAGCGGCGACCAGCTCTTGTGCGGTCTTGATCGGACTGCTCTTCCCGACCATCAGTATTTGCGGATCGGCGGTGGCGCGGGCGAGAGCGACGAACTCGTCGTATTTCACCGGCGACTTACCTTGCAGGATGGTGAGCAGGTGCGATTGGGTCACGAGCAGGATCGTGTAGCCGTCGCGCGGGCGGCTCTGCGCGTAGGCGAGCGCCGCGGCGCCGGCTCCTCCGACCCGGTTCGCGACGACCAACTCGGTGCCGAAGACCCCGGGCGCATGCACCATCATCATCCGCGCGGTGATGTCGGTGCCGCCGCCGGCACCCGAATGAGTGACGACCTCGATCGGCTTGGATGGAAATTTTTCCTGCGCGCCCGACGGTAGGCACCACACGCCGGTGGCCGCAGCGGCGCTGGTGATGAATTGGCGGCGCGAAAATGCGCGTGCGGATGCTGTGATTCTTCTCATCGATGTCTCCTTCTTATAGGGTCCAAACGGCTGACCGAATCGTGCCCGATGGCGCGTTCATTTCCGTCATCCTAAACTGTCTAGGATTGTTGCCGCAGGGGAGAAGAAATGGGTCTTAGGGAGCGAATAGGGATCGACATCGGGCGCCGAGCGAAGCTGGAAGACGGCATCGAGTGGGCGGCAAAAAACGCGGTGCGCTTTATCGACATCCAGCTCGACACCGCGGCCAACGCTCTTACCACTTTCGATGACCGCCGCGCCGCGGGGGTGCGCGCCGCGTGCGACAAACACGGCATCCAGCTTGGTCTGCACACTCTCTCGGCCGTCAACGTCGCCGAGTACTCGCCGTACGTGAGCGACGCCGTCGAGCAATACCTGAAGGCCTACATCGACATCTATTCGAAGTTGGGTGCGAAGTGGATCGTAGTGCATGCGGGCTACCACTTCACCTCCGATAAGGAGCTAAGAATGGAAGCGGGGCTGGAGCGACTGAAGCGCATCGCGGCGTACGCAGAAAGCAAAGGGGCGCTGATCCTGCTCGAAAACCTCAACAAGGAGCCTGAGGATTCCGAAGTGCACTACCTCGCACACACCGTGGAGGAGTGGCGCTACTACTTCGAGGCAATCCAGTCACCCGCGTTCGGCCTTTCCTTCACCGCCAATCACGCGCATCTCGTTCCCGAGGGCATCGAGGGATTCGTAGACGCACTCGACATGGACAGAGTCTTCGAGGTGCGGCTGGCGGACTGCTTCCGCAACGGCTTCGAGGTTCATCTGAAGCCCGGTGCGGGGAACCTGGATTTCGGCGACATGTTCCGGCGCGTCGAGGGCAAGGGCTTCAAAGGTCACTACACCAACGCCTTCGCTTCGCTCGACGACATGCTTGCCGGCCGCGAGCACATGGTTGATGCGGCGAAGAAAGCGGGAGTCGCCGTGTGAGTCGTCCTGCGCAAGATCGGCGCTCGGAATCCTTCGTACCCGGCGTTCAGCGCGAGCTCGAGCGAGCAGCGCAACGCCACCTTTCCGCAGCCGACTTCGATCAGCTGCGCTGAGCGAGGAGGGTGTTTCGTTAGAAAGGCTACCGTTTCGGCGGTCGCAACGTCGCTCGGTTCGTTCATTACGCTCGATAACCGTACTGCGTGGCAGAGACTCCCAACGCCTGCCGCACGTCGCGTGCAAAGCTGCGTGCGACCATGATGACGAAAGTGGGCGTGTCATCGGGTTTGTACAGAAGTGCATTGACGCGGCCGAATACGGTTTGCGCACAGTCACCGGCGCGAAACGCGCGTGAATGCAAATCAAGAGGGCAACCGGTGGCCAGCACATCGGTGGCGCGGTCTCCCGCAATTCGGTAAGCAACGCGAGAAGCGGACAGATCGAACAACGCACCGCCCGCCGCGTTCAATGCATCCCGTTTTTCGATGAAGCCGGCGAGCGGCGAGCCGTTCGACTCGGCGACCAGCAACCACGAGCGCGGCCCAAGCCAGAACGCGGTCAATGCATCACCGCGTACAGTCGTGTTCGATACAATCTGCAGTGCGATCGAGAAGTGCCGCGCTATTTGCTCGGTGAAATCCGCGCGCGACGCATCGCCTTGCACGTTCCATGCGGCGGCGATCGGCACTTCGGCGAGTGTGATCAGTTCAGACACGCAGCCGCTCGCCTTCCGGATCGATGAACACAGGCGAACCGACCTTCACCCGGACTTTTGCATTCGCAAGCGGCGATACCGCCCACAACGTTTCGCCGTGCCGCGCGCGGCCGTTGGCAAGCAGCGCCAGCGCGATCCATGCATCGAGGTTCGGGGAAAAACACCACGATGTCACGTGGCCGAGCATCGGGTTCGGCGCTGCATGATCGGGATTGGCAACGAGCTTAGCCGCGCGCGGCATTGGCGCGCCGTCGAGCGCGGTCAGCCCGACCAGCTGCCAGCGATCCGGCGCCGTCAACGCCGGTCGATTCAACAGCGGTTTTCCGATGCACCATTTTTTCGCGTTGACGAGTTTGCCCATGCCGAGGTCATCGGCCGTGGTGCGGCCATCGCCTTCGGCGCCGATCACGACGTGGCCTTTCTCGATGCGCAGCGTGCTCATCGCTTCGGTGCCGTACGGCATCAGGCCGAATTCTTCGCCCGCTTCGATCACCGCTTCCCACATCGCGCGGCCACGATCGGCCGGCACGTGGATCTCGTACGCCATCTCGCCGGAATAACTCATTCTGAAAAGCCGCGCCGGAGCGAGCCCGCTTGTGGTGCGAACGTTGCACGCGCCGACCCCCAGAAACGGAAACGCTTCGTTCGAGACATCGATATCGACCAGCTTGGCGAGCACCTCGCGCGAGTTCGGGCCCGACAGTGCCGCCGCGGTCCACTGCTCGGTGACCGACGTTGCGAACACTTCGAGCTCGGGCCATTCGGCCTGCAGCAGATATTCGAGCTGCTGCATCACCTTGACCGCGTTGACGGTCGTGGTCGTCATCAAGTAATGCGTGTCCGACAGCCGCGACGTGGTGCCGTCGTCCATCACGATGCCGTCTTCGCGCAGCATCACGCCGTAGCGGCAGCGGCCCACCGCGAGCGTGTCCCACTTGTTGATGTAGACGCGATTCAGCAGCTCGGCGACGTCCCTGCCCTGCAGCTCGATCTTGCCGAGCGTGGATACATCGACCACGCCGACGTGGGTGCGAACGTTGCGCGCTTCACGATTGGCCGCATCGTCTTCCGATTCGCCGGAGCGCGGATACGAATGCGGCCGCTTCCACAGCCCGGCGTTGATGAAGCGTGCGCCTCGTTCGGCGTGCCAGTCGTGAATCGCCGAGTAGCGCGTCGGCTCGACGTGCGGGCCGGCTTCGTGGCCCGGGATCGCGCCCAGCGTGACCGGCGTGTACGGCGGGCGAAACGTCGTAGTGCCCACTTTCGGAATCGGCACATCCAGCAGCTGCGCCATCAGCGCCAGGCCGATGACGTTGCTCGTCTTGCCCTGATCAGTCCCCATGCCGAGCGTGGTGTAGCGCTTCAGATGTTCGATCGATTGATAGTTCTCGCGTGCGGCGAGCGCAATGTCGTTGACGGTCACATCGTTTTGCAGATCGACGAAAGATTTGTCGGACTTGCTGCGCCTGGGCACCGACCATAGCGGCAGTGAGGACGGAGGTGCGGTCGATGCCGCACGCAACGCTTGACGCACCGGCGCCGTAAAGCCGGAGCGCTCGGCTGCTGCGACGCCAGCAGCATGCCCTTCCGCCAGCGCTTGCGCGAGGTCGAAGCAACCGTTGGCCGCGCCCGCCGGCGTGATCGGCAGCGGCGACGATTCCGGGACGAACGTTGCGAGCGCAGCGTCATATCGCAGCTTGCCGCGCGCTTGCGAGAAAAGATGGACTGCAGGATTCCAGCCGCCGGAGACGCACACCAGATCACACTCGACTCGGCGGATCGCGCCGCCTGCGACTGACGCGATATCAACGGCTGTTACGCGTTGCGCGCCGTGCGCTTTGGCAATTACCGAATCGACAAGCGACGTGAGACCGGCGGCGCGCGCTTGCGCCGGCAATGCGCCGTTCAACGCGGTCGACGGCCGTGCGTCAACTATGGCGCTGATCGCAACGCCTGCAGCGTGCAACACCAGCGCATCGGCATAGGCGCCATCGTTGTTGGTGAACAGGACCGCACGTGAACCGGGCCGCACACCGTAACGCTTGACGTACGTGTGCGCGGCGCTCGACAGTAATGTTCCGGGCAGGTCGTTGTTGGCATACGCGATCGGCCGTTCGATTGCGCCGCTGGCGAGCACGACCGCCTTTGCACGGATCTTCCACAAACGTTGCCGTGGCGTATGCGCCGGCGCTGACGCGAGATGATCGGTGACACGTTCGACGGCACCCACAAGGTTGCCGTCGTAATAACCGAACGCGGTTGTGCGGGTTAACAGCGTCACGTCCGGATGCGCGGTCAACTCGGCGATCTTCGTGCTGACCCAGACCTGCGCCGCCTGGCCGTCAATCTCTGCGTCGAACACGCCGCCGCCCCACCCTGCGTTTTCATCGCACACGATCACGCGCGCACCCGCTTGCGCCGCTGTGCTCGCACTCGCGAGGCCGGTGACGCCGCCGCCGATCACCAGCAAATCGCAATGCGCGTATCGATGCTCGTAGTGATCGGGGTCGGGTTTGCTGGCCGCGCGCCCCATGCCGGCCGCGTAGCGAATTGCGTGTTCGTACTTGAGCCACCATTTGGGTGTCGGCGGCCACATGAACGTCTTGTAGTAAAAGCCGGCCGGGATCAAGCGCGACACGGCGTTGTTAATCGAGCCGATATCGAAGCGCACCGACGGCCAACAGTTCTGACTCGATGCGATCAGCCCGTCATGCAACTCCAGCGTCGTCGCGCGCACGTTCGGTTCGGTGCGCGCGCCGTGCGCCAGTTGCACCATTGCATTCGGCTCTTCGGCGCCGGCGCTGAAGATGCCGCGCGGACGGTGATACTTGAAGCTGCGCGCGATCAGGTGAACACCATTGGCCAGCAGCGCCGAAGCGAGTGTGTCGCCGGCGTAACCCTGATATGCAACGCCGTCGTATTCGAACGCGAGCGGCCGGGTGCGATCGACGCTCCCGCCCGTGGGCAAACGGAACGGCTGCGTCACGGGGCGAGATCCCCATCGATGCGCGCACCAGCGAGGATGTCGTGCGTGCGGGTGTCGCGCCGAACCTTGAACCAGGTGCGGCAGCCGGCGCTGTGCAACCAAAGTTCATCGTGCGGACCGCATGGATTCTCGCGCAGATAGACGTACTCGTACCACGCGGACTCCGGCGCATCGGGCGCTGGCCGTTTAACCGTCGCATCGCCGCCGTACGTAAACTCGATTTGATTGCGTAGGCCGCAGTAGGGGCAAGGGATCAGCAGCATGCGTCTGCCGTCCTCGCGCAAGGAGGGACCCAGTGGTTCGCGTTGCAAGAACTGGATTCCCGCCCGCACGGGAATGACAGGCGGCTCAATGCGACCATGCGTACGGCCCTGCGCCCTTCTCGTCGAGTACGTTGCCTTGGGCGAAGCGCTCGAGCGTAAATGCGGCATTCAAATCATGTGCTCGATCGTGCGCGATCGTGTACGCGTGCACCCAGCCCGACGCGGGCGTCGCCTTGAATCCGCCGTAACACCAGCCGCCCGTCATGTAGAGACCGTGCACCGGCAGCTTGCCGATGATCGGGCTGCCGTCCATCGTCATGTCCATGATGCCGCCCCATGTGCGCAGCAGTTTCATGCGGCCGAAGCTCGGAAACAATGCGAGGCAGGCTCCGACGACGTGTTCGATGATTGGCAAATTGCCGCGTTGCGCATACGAGTTGTAGAAATCGAGATCGCCGCCCATCACCAGTTCGCCCTTGTCGGACTGGCTGACGTAAAAGTGCACAGCGCCTGAGGTCACGACCGTGTCGAGCACCGGCTTGACCGGCTCCGACACCATCGCCTGCAGCACGTGCGACTCGATCGGCAATTTGATTCCCGCCATCGCTGCGACGTGGCTCGAGTGGCCGGCGACCGCGATGCCGATTTTCGGCGTCGCGATGAAACCGCGGGTGGTCTCGGCTCCCGACACGGCGCCGCAGTCGATGCGAATGCCGGTCACTTCGCATTGCTGGATGATGTCGACACCGAGCGCACTTGCTGCGCGCGCATAACCCCAGGCGACGGCGTCATGCCGCACGGTGCCGCCGCGGGGTTGCAACAGTCCGCCCATGATCGGAAACCGCGCATTGTCCGAGCAATCAAGATTCGGAATCCACTTCGCGATCTGATCCCGCGACAAAAATTCGGCGTCGATGCCGTTCAAGCGCATCGCATTGCCGCGGCGCATCGCTGCATCCATGTCGGCCGGCGAATGCACCAGATTCAACACCCCGCGCGCGCTATACATCACGTTGAAGTTCAGTTCCTGCGACAAGCGCTCCCACAGCTTCAGCGAATACTCGTAAAAGTGCGCGTTGGCGTCGAGGTGATAGTTCGAACGCACGATCGTTGTATTGCGCCCGGTATTGCCGCCGCCGAGCCAGCCTTTTTCGAGCACGGCGACATTGCGTAACCCGTGCTCTTTGGCGAGGTAGTACGCAGTCGCCAGTCCGTGCCCTCCTCCGCCGATGATCACGGCGTCGTAATGCTTCTTCGGCGGCGGACTGCGCCACGCCAGCGGCCAGTTTTCGTGAAAACTGAGCGCGTTGCGGGCGAGGGAGAAGATCGAATAGCGCATGGCAGACGGGCCATGCTAACGGTTGCGTGATCAACGCCGAAACAGCATCGGCCCCGGCAATGATCAGAAGAAGTTTTGCTGATACTGGGTGCTGTCAGGGATCGCTTTACAAAATCTGCGACAGAAATGCGCGCGTTCGATCCTTCTTCGCATGATCGAACAGTTGGTCCGGCGGCCCGGATTCGACAATCACTCCGCCGTCGGTGAAATACACCTCGTCGGCAATCTCGCGGGCGAAGCGCATCTCGTGCGTCACCAGTATGCAGGTCATTCCTTCCTGCGCGAGTTCCTGGATCGTATTCAGGACTTCCATGACGGTTTCAGGCTCGAGCGCAGCCGTGACTTCGTCGAACAGCATCACTTCGGGCCGCATCGCGAGTGACCGCGCGATCGCAACGCGTTGCTGCTGGCCGCCCGACAACTCGCCCGGGTACGCATTGGCCTTTTCGGTAAGCCTGACCTTCTTCAGCAACGCAACGGCGCGTTCGCGAACCTCGGCTTCGTTCTCCTTGAGCACGTGAATCGGCGCCATCATGACGTTCTGCAGCGCGGTCTTGTGCGGAAACAAGTTGTACTGCTGGAACACCATCGACACTTCCTTGCGAAGCGCAATTTTTTCCTGATCGGTCTTTAGCTTCTGCACTTCGAAACCGGCGACGCGGATACTGCCCTGGTTGATCGGCACGAGCCCGTTGATGCAACGGAGCAAAGTCGACTTGCCCGAGCCAGACGGCCCGATGATGCAGACGACGCCGCCCTTCGACACTTCGAGCGAGATGCCCTTCAGCACCTCGACGTCGCCGAACGATTGATGGACGTCGCGAATGGCAACGATAGGTTCGGAGGTGGCCGTCATCACGTTGCTCACTGGTTGACGGCGTATTTCGCTTCCAGCCGCACGGTCCAGCGCGCGATCGGGTAGCAGTACAGGAAGAACCAGAACAACACGTAGCTATAGAACGCCAGCAGCAGTCCCGGCCGGTTCTCGGCGCTCAACGCCCGGCCTGTCAGCGTCATCATCTCAGCAACACCGACGATCGATGTCAGCACGGTCGCCATCGTGAGGATCGCGTACAAATTCATCCACGGCGGCAGCATGCGCTTGATGCATTGAGGCAAGATGATCTTCCACATCGTCTGGCGCCGCGTAAACGCCAGTGACGCGGCCGATTCCCATTGCGCGGTCGGGATCGACTGCACGGCGCCGCGCACGATCTCCGACACGTTCGCCATCACCGGCAGTGCCAGGCCCAGCGTTGCTTTGATCCAGTCAGGGATCGGAATCGTGACGCCAAAGACGGTGACTTGGAACGGCAACAGAAACATGCAGTAAAAGAGCAGCACCAGCCATGGCGCGTTGCGAAAGAAGTGCGTTGTGAGCCACGCGCCTTTCCTGACCGGCGGCAGCAGCGAAATCTGCGCGAATCCCAGGAACATTCCTGCCATCGTTCCCAGCGTCATCGCCATGGCGCTGATCGCAAGGTTGAACAGGAAGCCACCGAGCAGGACTGGCGTCCACTTCCAGATCGTCGCCAGTATCGAAGGATGCCCGGGCTCAGCCTGCGCCTGCGCAACGCTGCAGCCGATCAGGAACAGCAGCAGCAGCGCCGCGCCATATGCCGGCCGAAGCCGCAGTGTAAAAAAGCCGGACGTGCGCTCGGAGGCTGCCGAGCGCGCGATTTGCATTGCCGATGGCATCAGCACCGGCAGATCGGTCCCCTGCACTTGGTGCCAGCGCACGCGGCTCATGTGCCAAACCCCGGCACCTTGATCGCGCGCTCCCAGCGGTGCATTACCCACACTAGGAATCCGACGAGCACGAAGTACGAGAGCAGCAACACGTTCATCATGACCGGTACGTTCAGCGCATCCGACCAGATCTGGCTAGAGACGTACAGCATCTCCGGCACGGCGATCGCGTAAGCCAGCGTCGTCGTCTTGACCAGGTTGACCAGGTTGTTGTTCAGCGCAGGCAGGCTGATGCGAAACGCCAGCGGCAACACGATGAACAGATACGTGCGCGTGCGGCTGAACCCGAGCGATTCGGCCGCCTCGATCGTCGTCTTCGGTACGGCTTCGACGCCGGAGCGAAAAATCTCGACATTGAACGCGCCGGCGAAAAAGGACAGCGACACGATTGCCCACACGACGTTGCTCACGACCGGCACCGCGGTCCCGCTCGCGTTGGTCGCAGTCAACAGGCTGCCGAGGCCAAAGTAAAAAAAGTAAATCTGGACCAGCGGCGGCGTATTGCGAAAAAACTGGATGTACCAGTGCACGATGCTGCGGGTCAGCCGCAGGCGGGAACCCTGAAGCCAGGCGCCAACGATTCCGATCAGCACGCTCGCAACGATGCAGATCGCCGCCAGTTGAAGCGTCATAAAAAAGCCGCTGACAAAGCGGCGACGATCGAACGCATCGTAAAGAATCGTGAGATTGATTCCGCTCGCATCGTTCAACGCGCGAAACCAA
>JBGSWX010000340.1:0-3671 GCA_041751695.1 Burkholderiaceae bacterium
CTCGCCGCCGCCCATCGCGCGCGCGCGATGCGAGCGCGGATGCAGGTGCTGCTGATCACCGGTGGCGTGCCGATTCTGCCTGGCCACGGTCATCGTGCGCGCTCGTTGATGAATGCTGCGCTGGTAGGCCACGGCGTGCAAGTGCTCGAGACGGTCGCCCAGCGTGTCGACGCTGCCGCCGTTTTTACCGAAGGCGATCACCCACAAGCTGCCGACGCCACATTGATCGTCACCGGCGCGTCAGCCGCCTCGTGGCTGCGTCACAGCGGACTCGCGCTCGACGAGCACGGCTTCATCGCCGTCAACTCCTCTTTGCAATCGACCTCGCATCCGTTCGTGTTCGCTGCTGGCGACGCCGTCACGTTGGTCGAAACACCGCGACCGAAATCCGGCGTCTACGCAGTGCGCGCCGCGCCGCCGTTGGCAGACAACTTGATCGCTGCGCTGGCCGGTCTGCCGCTATCGGCATTCATGCCGCAGCGCCGCGCGCTGTATCTGTTGACGACCGGGCCCAAGCACGCAATCGCATCTTGGGGCCGCTGGGCGGTCGCCGGACGCTGGGTGTGGCACTGGAAAAATCGCATCGATCGCGATTACATTGCGAAGTTACGAAGCCCGTCACCCTGACAACATGCGCACGCTTGCGATCCTCGCCTTCATCTTCATCATCCTGCCGCTGCTGGTGCTCGCGGCCGGGCAATTCGGATTGCTGAAGGGCCGGCCGCCGGCCGAGCCCGGACTGCGCGAAGGCAAGTTGAAGCCGCCGTCGCGCACGCAGAACAGCGTCAGCAGCCAGGCCTCGCTATGGCCCGCAGGTGAACACGCGGTCGAGTACGCAACGATCGAGCCGCTGGCGTTCACGCAAGACTCTGCCCTCGCAATGAACCGGTTGCGCGACGTGCTGGCAGGCTGGCCTGGTGCGCGCATTATCGAAAACACTCCGGAGTATGTATCGGTGCAGTTCGAAACGCGCTGGCTGCGCTTCGTCGACGACGCGGAGTTCTTGCTCGACCCAGCGGCGCACGTCATCCACGTGCGCTCGGCGTCGCGGCTCGGCCGCAAAGACTTCGGCGCCAATCGAGCCAGGATAGAAGCGCTCCGACGGCGCGCGGATCTGCGCTAAAGGGTTGTGTCAATTAGGCGCTGAACTCTTCGGCGTTCGGCACTGCGCCCTGCAGCTTCTTGCGCACCATGTCGATATGGCTGCGCAATGCGTACAACTCCTCGGTGTACGACAACGGCACACTGACCTTCTCGACGCGCTGCTCGAGCTGATCGAGCTTCGGCAACAGCTCGGCCGGCTTAACGTCCGCCTGCGCGGCTGCATGTTCGATCTCGCGCAATTGGCGGTACCAGCGAAACACGCGCGAGCGAATGCGAAACGCGTACAGCGGCGGCACGATGCGCGACAGCGGAATCAGAATCACGATGATCGACGCCAGCACGACCCACATCCGATCGATCAGGTTAGCGACCCAAAATGGCAGGTAGCGCTGCAACAGCGGTGGACCGTCGCGGTAAAACCGCGCGGCCTCCTTGGCGAGCGGAAACTCGCTTGCGGCGCCGTTGGGAAACTGTCCGGCCGGGCCGAACCACGAGCTCTCGCCGTGGATGCGCTGTGCGGCCTGCACGAACAACTGGACCAGCGCAGGATGAAATCGGTCGGTGGTCACCATGCTCGCCGTGGCTGCGACCAGACGAACGTCGGCCGCCGGCACGTCCTGCGCTAGATCGACCGTGCCGCGCGGCATTGTGACGCTCGTTAGAAACTCGAAGCGCCGCGCATAGGCGTCGGCCTGTGGAAACTCGAACAGTTGAACGCCGGGCGTCTGCAGCAACATGCGCACCAGCGCTGATTCGGGGGACGATACGAACGCAAGCGCATCGACTTCACCGCCGAGCAAAGCGATGACGGCGGGAGTCGGCGCCAGACGCTGAAGCTTCATCTGCGCCGGATCGATCTTGTTGGCGTTGAGCAGTTTGTCGAGCAGATTGGCAGCGCCGCTGCCCGGCGCACCGATGTTCAAGCTCAACGGCACCATCTGTTGCAGGCGATCCAACGTATCGTCGGAATGAGTGCGTTGCGCGGCTTCGGTGCGATAAAACAGCCATACCGGCTCGACAAACAGGTTGCCTAGCGAAAACAGCGGCCGGCCGCTCTTGTCTTCGTCTACGGCGTAAATAGCGTCGCCCGCACCGCTTTGCATGAAGGCGATGTCGACGCCGGAATTAGCGTCGCGCAGCAGGCGGCGATTCTCGGCCGCGCCCGCCGTCGTGCGCAGCTCGACCTCGATGCCGTAGCGCGCCAGCTCGGTGGCGTAGCGCTTGCCGAACTCTGCGTACGCACCTTGCTCGGAGCCGGTGGCCAACACCACTTTCGTCGGCGGCGTCGGATCGAGAATTAGATAGGCGAGCCACAACAGAGCGAGCGTGAACACCACGAACGGGCCGGCACTGATCACCAGCTCGCGCAACGACACCAGCCACTCTCGCGCAGGACGCATGCGAAGGATTATGCCGCTGCCGCGCCAAGCGGTATTCGCTCCATAATTCGAATCACGCTCGATGGAGGCCAGTTCAATGACAGCAAAGACGCGCTTCGAACACGACCCTGAAGGACTGCGGCTGCCCATCAAGCTCGACACCGCGACCAACGGCGAGTACGCGCCGATCCCGCTGGCACCCGCGCATCACCACGCGCGCCGGCTCGCGTTCCATTCGGCCACGGAGAATGCGAAGCGGCTCGGCATCGACCGCCGCCGCTTTATGGTGTCCGCTTGCGGGGCTGCCTCGTCGCTGCTGGCGATGAATGAGGCCTACGCGACAAGTGGCGCGCGCGGCGGGTTTTATCAGATCGAAGGCGAGGCCGCGCTCGATCTGCAGTTGGCGCGCTCGTCGGTCGACGGCACCGAGTTCATCTTCGACGTGCAGGGCCACTTCGTGAATCCGACTGGCGCGTGGCTGCAGCGCCTGCCGCCCGGTGCAAGACCAATGCAAGGCTTCACATCTTCGGCACGCTGCGAGCCGCACAAGGGTCCGGGCGAGCTTGATTACCTGCGCTGCATCGGGCCCGACCAATTCGTCAAAGACGTGTTCATGGATTCGGATACCGATCTCATGGTGCTTTCGTTTGTGCCGTCGACGCGCGAAAGCGAGCCGCTGACGATCGAGGAAGCGGAAGCGACCGCCCGCATCGTCGAGCAGCTGAACGGTACGCACCGCCTGCTGATACACGGCCGCGTGAATCCGAATCAGCGCGGCGATCTGGAAGGCATGGACGAGCTTGCAGCACGCCACAAAATTTCGGCGTGGAAGACGTATACGCAGTGGGGACCCGACGGTGCCGGCGGATTCTTCATGGACGACGAGCCCGGCATTCGCCTGATCGAAAAGGCGCGCAAGCTTGGCATCCGCAACATCGCGATTCATAAAGGGCTCGCGTTCGGTCCCAAGTCGTACGAGCACTCGACCTGCGTCGATATGGGCCGCGTCGCGAAGCGTTATCCCGACGTGAACTTCCTGATTTATCACTCGGGATTCGTCGCGAACAAGTCTGAAGGCGCCTACGACCCGAAGCGCGCCGACGGCATCGATGCGCTGGTGACGAGCCTGCTCGAAAACGGCGTCAAGCCGGGATCGAACGTCTATGCCGAGCTTGGTTCTACCTGGCG
>JBGSWX010000341.1:0-2412 GCA_041751695.1 Burkholderiaceae bacterium
TACCGCAGTCGCGGCGGCTTTGCCGCCGCTTTCGGAAATCGCACCAAGCGAAGCGGCAGAGCCGCTTCGCACTTTAGTGCCCGACGACGTAGGCGGCACGGCGGCGCCAGCCGCTGCTGAACGAAGCTCGCAGCACGAACGCATCACGCCACCTTCTCAATCACTGCCGCCACCGTCTCAGTCGCGCTCGGCTTGCCGATCGAGCGTGCGGCATGCGCCATCGCCAGCAACCGGTCGCGCGTAAGTGAACACAACAAATCGGCAAGCGTCGACGCGCTGAACTCGGACTGCGGCAGATGAATCGCTGCGCCGTTAGCCGCCATGAACTCTGCATTGGCTCGCTGGTGTGAAGTGGTCGACACGACCAACGGAACCAGCACGCTTGCGACTCCCGCTGCGGCAAGTTCAGAAACCGTGATTGCACCCGCGCGGCAAACAACGACGTCCGCCTTCGAGTAGCGCTCCGGCATGTTGTCGATGAACGCAACGACTTCGGCGTCGACACCGACCTCCCGATACAGCGACCGCACAGAATCTATGTGTTTAGCGCCGCATTGATGAACGACCCTCGCACGCAGATCCGATAAGACCAGCGCCAACGCTCGCGGTACGTTCTCATTCAGCGCCTGAGCGCCGAGGCTGCCGCCGATCACGAGCAGTTGCAAAGGACCGGAGCGACCCGCGTAACGCTGGCCAGGTGCAGCAATCTGCGCAATGTCGGCGCGCACCGGATTTCCGGTGACCAGGCCTTTGGCGCCCGCCGCTTTGGCGGCGGCTCCATCAAAGCCGCATAACACCGCGGACGCCAGCGACTTCAATATCTTGGTCGACATCAACGGCGCTGCATCCGAGTTCAACAGCACCAGCGGCACTCCCAACGAACTGGCCACCATTCCTGCGGGAACGGCGACATACCCGCCGGTGGAGAACATCACATGCGGCTTGCGCGCGCGAATCAGCGCGCGGCTCTGCCATAGCGCTCGAAGCAGGTAGAAACCGCCGAGCAGCAACGTCTTGACGCCCTTGCCGCGCAAGCTGGAAAAATCGATCGCATCGAATGCAATGCCGCGCGGCTCCACGAGTTGGCGCTCCATCCCGGCCCGGGTGCCGAGCCAGCTCACCGACCAGCCGCGCTCGCGCATCGCCTCGGCAACGGCGAGCCCGGGCATCACATGACCGCCGGTGCCCGCTGCCACGACCATCAAGTGATTCATGTGCGACCGCCGCGCATCAGAACCCTGTTCTCTCGATCGACGCGCAACAAGATCGCAATGGCAACCAATGTTGACAACAACGCGGAGCCGCCGTAGCTCATCAGCGGCAGCGTCAAGCCCTTGGTCGGTAGCAAGCCGGTGGCGACGCCGACATTGATGAAAGTCTGCACGCCGATCCACAGTCCCACGCCTTGCGCGAGCAAACCCGCGAAGGTTCGCTCCAGTGCGATCGCCTGACGGCCGATTTCAAACGCGCGCTTGACCAGCCAATAAAAAAGCACCACGACGGCAGCCACGCCGACCAGTCCCAATTCTTCCGCGAGCACCGCAAGGATGAAGTCGGTATGCGCTTCGGGCAAGTAGTGCAGCTTTTCGACGCTGCCACCGAGGCCGACGCCGAACCATTCACCGCGACCGAACGCGATCAGCGAATGCGATAGCTGATAGGCCTTGCCGAGCGCGTTGCTTTCGGACCACGGATCGAGGTAGGCAAAGATGCGCTCGCGCCGCCACGGCGAAAGCCAGATGACGAGCACGAACACCGCAGCCAATGCGGCCGTGATGCCGGTGAATAGCCGCCCATTGACGCCGCCGAGAAACAGGATGCCCATGCTGATCGCAACGATCACGCCGAAAGCGCCCAGGTCCGGCTGCAAAAGCAGCAGCACGCCGATCGCGCCCATCACGAACGCCATCGGCAGGAACCCTTTGCCAAAGTGGTTCATGTAGTCCCGCTTGCGCACCGTGAAGTTGGCCGCGTACAGGACACACGCAATCTTCATCAGCTCCGAGGGCTGCAGGTTCAGGAAGCCGAGCGGTATCCAGCGCTTGGCGCCGTTGACGCCTTTGCCCACGCCGGGAATCAACACGACGACGAGCAGCGCGAGTGCGCCGACGAATACAAACGGCGCCAGGCGCTGCCAGACGCCGATCGGAATCTGAAACGCAATCGCGGCCGCACAGAACGCAATGCCGAGTGACAGCAGATGCCGCATCAGGAAATGCGTCGTTGCCACGTTGTAGCGTGGAGAGTCGGCCAGCGATATCGAAGCCGAATACACCATCACGGTGCCGATCAGGATCAATGCCAACACAACGCCGATCAACGGGCGGTCGACGGCAGGCAGCTCGTGAGGGCGCGCGCGCGTGAGCGGCGCACCGCTCAAACCGGCGCTGCTCAAACCCACAAGTGAGCCGG
>JBGSWX010000342.1:0-6510 GCA_041751695.1 Burkholderiaceae bacterium
GAATTTTGGAGCACGCCGACGAGCTCGCGAAGCTCGAGGCCCGCGATACGGGCAAACCCATGAAACAGGCGCGGGCGGACATCGTCGCAACCGCCCGTTACTTCGAGTTCTACGGCGGCGCGGCAGACAAGATTCACGGCGAAGTGATTCCGTACCTGAACGGCTACAACGTGACGGTCGTGCGCGAGCCGCTCGGGGTTACCGCGCACATCACACCGTGGAACTATCCAGGGCAGATGTTCGGCCGCACGCTCGCGCCCGCGCTGGCGATGGGCAATGCAACGGTGCTGAAGCCCGCAGAGGAAGCGTGCCTGGTGTGTCTCGAGCTCGGCCAGCTCGCGATCGAAGCAGGATTTCCGGCCGGCGCGCTCAACATCGTCACTGGGCTCGGTGAAGAAGCCGGCGCGGCGCTGACTCGACATCCCGGCATCAACTTCATCTCGTTCACCGGCTCACCCGAAGTCGGCCGGCTGGTGCAACAGGCCGCTGCAGAGCATCACGTGCGAGTGGTGCTGGAGCTCGGCGGCAAGTCGCCGCAGGTTGTCTTTGCCGACGCCGACCTCGACGCTGCGGCAACAACCGTGTGCAAGGCCATCACGCAGAACACGGGGCAGACGTGTTCTGCGGGCAGCCGCGTGCTGATCGAGCGGCCGATCTTCGAGCGCTTCAAGAGCTTGCTCGCGCAGAAGTTCTCCGAGCTTCGCATCGGCGCGCCGGAAGACGATGCAGACCTCGGCCCGGTGATCAACGACACACAACGGCAGCGCGTGCTCGGCTTCATAGAGAACGCGCGCCGCGATGGTGTCCCGGTGTTGGCGGAAGCGAAAGCGACGTCAAAGTCCGGCTTTTTTGTGCCGCCGATAGTGTTCGGCCCGGTCGCTGCGGATCACCCGCTCGCCTCCCAGGAAATTTTCGGACCGGTGCTCGCCGCCCAGGTATTCGACACCGAAGACGAAGCGGTCGCGCTTGCTAACGGCACCGAGTTTGGCCTGGTCGCCGGCGTATGGACGAGAGACGGCGCGCGCCAGCAACGCATGGCCAAGCGCATCGTGTCGGGCCAGGTGTTCATCAACTGTTACGGCGCCGGCGGCGGCGTCGAGCTGCCGTTCGGCGGCACCAAACGCAGCGGGCATGGGCGCGAAAAAGGATTGATGGCGCTCGAAGAAGTCAGCACCACGAAAACGATTGTCAACTACCACGGCTGAGAGTCATGAAACAACTCGAACAGAAAATTGCGATCGTCACCGGCGGTGCAGCCGGATTCGGTGAAGGCATCGTGCGCCTGTACGTCGCCGAAGGCGCGCGCGTCGTGATCGCCGATATCGAAGACGCCAAGGGACACGCGCTCGCCGCCGAGCTGGGCGGCAACGCTCACTTCGTGCATTGCGATGTATCGAGCCGAAACGATGTCGATCAACTGGTCGATGCCTGCGTGAAGCGTTTCGGCACGCCCGACATTGTGGTCAACAACGCGGGCACTACGCACAACAACATGCCGATGCTCAACGTCGACGAGCGCACCTTCGATCGCGTGTATGCGGTCAACGTGAAATCGATCTTCCACATGGCGCACGCGGTCGTGCCGCTGATGCGCAAGCGGAAGAGCGGCGTGATCCTCAACGTCGGCTCCACCGCCGGCATCCGGCCGCGCCCCGGATTGACCTGGTACAACGGCAGCAAGGGCGCAGTCAATTTGCTGTCGAAGTCGATGGCAGTCGAACTCGGACCCGACGGCATTCGCGTCAACGCGATCTGCCCGGTGATCGGCGAAACAGGTTTGCTCGAAAAATTCATGGGCGTGCCGGATACGCCGGAAAATCGCGCGCGCTTCATAGCGACGATTCCACTGGGCCGGATGTCACGCGCGTCGGATGTCGCCGCGGCAGCGCTCTACCTCGCGAGCGACGCCGCGTGTTTCATCAGCGGCGTCGAGTTACCAGTCGACGGCGCACGAACGGTCTGAGCAAAGCATGACGCGCAAACCGCTCGAAGGCATCGTCGTTGTCGCGCTCGAACAGGCGGTCGCGGCACCGTACTGCTCGAGCCGACTGGCGAACGCCGGCGCGCGCGTGATCAAGGTCGAGCGTCCCGAAGGTGACTTCGCGCGCAACTACGATCACGCGGTCTTCGGCGAGTCGTCCTATTTTGTCTGGATCAACCGCGGCAAGGAGTCGATCGCTCCCGAGTGGGACGAAGCGATTTACGCAGAGGCACCCGCAACGAATCAACACAAAGACCGGCCTTGCCTTGGTGCGCTAACGGCCGAATCGACCAACCGACCCGCACTGCTGACAGCCAATCAGGTCCGCGACACGGTGGAGCGCGTGCGGAGATAAGGCGGCGCAGTGCAGTACTCTTGCGATAGCTTCTACGGAATGGATTCAGCATGGAACGCTACCCGATGCATATCGCAGGCAAGTCGGTCAACGCTGCTTCGGGGCGCTGGTTCGACAGCTACAACCCGTTTCTCGGCGAGCCTTGGGCGCAAGTGGCGCAAGGCGAGCCCGAAGACGCTGACCGTGCGGTACGCGCTGCGCACAAGGCATTCAAGGAAGGCCCGTGGCCGCAGTTGACTGCGAGTCAGCGCGGGCTGCTGTTGCACCGGCTGGGCGATCTGCTCGCGCGCGACGCGAAGAAGCTCGCCGAACTCGAAGTGCGAGACAACGGCAAGTTGATCGCCGAGATGCTGGGCCAGCTCAACTATCTGCCGCAGTGGTACTACTACTTCGCCGGCATGGCCGACAAAGTGGAAGGAGCGGCGATTCCGCTCGACAAAAGGGGTTACTTCAACTTCACGCGCCACGAGCCGCTCGGCGTCGCTGCGGTGATATCGCCGTGGAATTCGCCGCTGATGCTGACCACATGGAAGCTCGCTCCGGCGCTCGCGGCCGGCTGCACGGTGGTGATCAAGCCATCCGAATTCACGTCGGCCTCCACACTCGAATTCGTGAAGCTGTTCGAAGAGGCAGGCTTTCCTCCCGGCGTCGTTAACGTCGTGACCGGGTTCGGCAAGGATGTCGGGACTGCACTGGTCGAGCATCCGCTGGTGAGGAAGATTTCCTTTACCGGTTCGGACGTCACCGGCCGCGCCGTCAACGAACTCGCTGCGAAGCACTTCAAGCACGTCAGCCTGGAGCTCGGCGGCAAGTCGCCGAACATCGTGTTCGATGACGCAAACCTCGACGATGCGGTGAACGGCGCTGTGTCCGGCATCTTTGCGGCGACCGGACAGACGTGCATCGCGGGCTCGCGGTTGTTATTGCAGGATTCGATTCACGACTCGTTCGTCGACAAGCTGCTGGCGCTCGCTCGCACCGCGCGCATGGGCGACCCACTAAGCATGGAAACGCAGGTCGGCCCGGTGACGACGCAGCCGCAGTATCAGAAGGTACTCAGCTACATCGACATCGCACAAAAGGACGGCGCCAAGCTGTTGCTCGGCGGAGCGCCGGCCAAGCGTCCCGAGTGCGGCAACGGCTGGTTCGTCGAGCCGACAATCTTCGGCGACGTAAAGAACGGCATGCGCATCGCGCAGGAAGAAGTGTTCGGTCCGGTGCTGTCGGTGATCCGCTTCAAGGATGAAGACGAAGCAGTTCAGATCGCCAACGATGTTCGCTTCGGCCTGGCCGCAGGCGTGTGGACCGGTGACATCGGCCGCGGCATTCGCATGTCCGAACGGATTGAGGCCGGCACGATCTGGGTCAACACCTATCGCGCGCTGAGCTACATGTCGCCGTTCGGCGGCTACAAGGATTCCGGCATGGGGCGCGAGAACGGCTTCGATGCGATCCGCGAGTATCTGCAGGTGAAGAGCGTGTGGATCAATACCGGAGCGAAGACGGGCAATCCGTTCGTGATGCGGTAAGGAGCCAGCCATGAGCATCACGCGATGACCAGAGCCCCTTCCTTTCGCAGGCTGTCGAGCACGGTTCGTTGCGTCTCTACCATTTTTATGCCATTCTTCGTGCCATGAAAACCACCATTGATGCTGCCGGTCGAATCGTAGTACCCAAACCGCTGCGGCTGATCCTGGGCCTGAAAGCTGGCCAACCACTGGAGATAGTCGCGGGCGACGGACGCCTCGAGATCGAGATTGCCGCAACTCCAATGAAACTGCAGAAGCGCGGCAAAGGAGTCGTTGCGATCCCGGACACAAAACTGCCGGCACTGACCGCCGATCAGGTTCGCGACACGTTGGAGCGCGTACGGAGATAAGAGCGGCAGACACCAGCTTGGTCGTCGCCGCATTTGCATCCTGGCATGAGAATCACGAGACGGCCCGACGCGTGCTCGACGGGGGTGTGCGCCTGATTGAGCACTGTGCGCTCGAAGCGTATTCCGTGCTCACACGCCTTCCGCCGCCTCACCGCAGCCCTGGCGCGGTGGTTCGCGACTTCATTCAAGCACGATTTCCAGAACCGTTCTTGCGGCTGTCCGCTCGAGCCTACCGAGCGTTCGTTCTCGGGTTGCCGGAGTACGACGTGGCCGGCGGTGCTGCCTACGACGCACTGGTGGCGGCAACGGCGGCTGAGTGCCGGGCAGAACTCGCCACCTTCGACCGGCGCGCCGCGGCGGTCTACGAGAGCTATCGAGTCCGGACCAAAATTCTTGCGTGAGCAGACTCTTCTCACACCATCTGTGCTCGACCTCAAAACTCTCAAAGTTTTTATCACTGTCGCAGACCTGGCGAACATGACGGCCGCCGCCAAGCGGCTCGGTCTTTCGCAATCGGCTGTCTCTCAGGCGATACGGCAGCTTGAAGAGAGCGTCGGCGCGGTGTTGATCGACCGCGAGCGGCGACCGCTGGCGTTGACCGCAGCCGGCGCCGCATTGCGCCTGCGCGGTGGCGCGCTCGTGACGGAAGCAGAGACGCTTTTCAAAACGGTGCGCGAGCAAGCCGGCGGTGAAGCGCAAACACTACGCATCGGCATGGTCGATTCGTTTGCTGCAACGATCGGCCCCGCGCTGATCAAGCGCTTGTTGTCGGCCGCCGTGCATTTGCATGTCAGCTCGGGACTGTCACCGGGCCTGGGCGACGCGCTGCTCGAACGCCGGTTGGACATGATTGTCACGACCGATCCGCCAGACTCGGCGATTGCATTCGAATGTTATCGATTGCTCGAGGAAAGCTATGTGCTGCTGTTGCCGCGCCGGCTGGCGGACGATGAGCCTAAGGCAACCCTGGCGCGCCTCGCTGCTACTGCGCCGCTGGTGCGCTTCAACATCGATTCGCATATCGGCGCGCAGATCGAACGCTATTTGCGTGCCGAAGGAGTCGTTCCGCCGCATCGGCTGGAAATCGATACGGCAGAAAGCCTGGTAGCGATGGTCGCTGCCGATATTGGCTGGGCCTTGATTACGCCGTTGTGTCTGCTGCAGGCGCGCGCAGATCCGGCAGCGGTCACGCCGCTGCCGTTGCCGGGCTCAGGATTCAATCGCGCGCTGACCCTCGTGTCGCGGCGCGGCGAGTACGGCGAGTTGCCGCGAACGATCGCGCTCAGTGCCGGCGAAATTTTTCGCACGCACTGGCAGCCAGCGCTCGCGCGACTCGCGCCGTGGCTTGGCGACAAGGTTTCGCTCTTGCATCAATGATCAATGAGCGAGAGCACGCATCTCTCGATACAGATCACTCTTTCCCTCGAAGCCGATGCCCGGAAGCTCGGGCAGCATGACATAGCTGTTCTCGACCTTCACGCCATCGGGAAACCCGCCGTAGGGCTGGAAGTGATCGGGATACGACTCGTTGCCTCCAAGGCCGAGGCCTGCAGCAATCGCGAGCGACATCTGATGGCCACCGTGCGGAATGCAGCGTGACGCGGACCAGCCGTGGTCTTTCAGCATGGCCAACGTGCGCAGGTACTCGACCAATCCGTAGCTCAGCGCGCAGTCGAACTGCAGCCAGTCCCGATGGGGACGCATGCCGCCGTAGCGAATCAAGTTGCGCGCGTCCTGCATCGAGAACAGATTTTCGCCGGTCGCCATCGCGCCCTCGTAGTGCCCGGCGAGTGCGGCCTGCAGCGCGTAGTCGAGCGGATCGCCTGGCTCCTCGTACCAGAACAGGTCGTAGTCGGACAACGCTTTCGCGTAGTCGATCGCAGTCTTCAGGTCGAAGCGCCCGTTGGCGTCGACCGCCAGCCTCTGGCCCGGGCCCAGCAGCCGCAGCACGGCTTCGATGCGCTTGCAATCTTCACTGAGCGATGCACCGCCGATCTTTTTCTTCACAACCGAATAACCGCGGTCGAGATAACTGCGCATTTCCTTGACGAGCCCGTCGACGCCTTGATCAGGCGAGTAGTAACCGCCGGCGGCATAAACAAACACCTTGCGGTTCACGACTCCATTGCCGTACCGCTCTGCCAGCAGTTGGAACAACGGCTTGCCTTCGATCTTGGCCACCGCGTCCCACACCGCCATGTCGATCGTGCCCACCGCCACCGAGCGTTCGCCGTGGCCGCCCGGCTTCTCGTTGGTCATCATCGTTTGCCAAATTCTGTGCGGGTCGAGGTTGTC
>JBGSWX010000343.1:0-2048 GCA_041751695.1 Burkholderiaceae bacterium
GCTGTTCTGCGTCGGCACCGCTTCGGCCTTCGGTTGGCTGCTTGCCTACTACCAGATCCCGAAGGCGATCCTCGCCGGAGTGTCGGCATGGAACATGGGATTCACCGAAACCGGCTTCTTCATTGCCTTCGTGTTCCTGGTAGTCGGATGTTTTCTGGATGCGATCCCGGCGATCATCATCGTCGGCACCATTTTGCAGCCACTGGCGATGGCGGTGGGCATGGACCCGGTGCATTTCGCGATGGTCGGCATCGTGTCGCTCGCGTTCGGCCTGGTGACGCCGCCGTACGGTTTGTGCCTGTTGATCTCCTGCGCGATTGCGAAGATCCGCATGATCGATGCACTCAAGGACGTCATGATCATGCTGATCCCGATGCTCTCGGTGCTGGCGTTGCTGATCCTCTGGCCCGAAGTGGCACTGTTCCTGCCGCGGTTGATTTCGCCGGAGTTTTTGAAGTGAGCGGTGCTGACTTCAGTCTGGAAGGCCGCACTGCACTGGTGATCGGCGGCACCAGCGGGATCGGGCTCGAGATCGCACTTGGATTCCAGGCCGCCGGCGCGCGCGTAGTGGTGGCGAGTCGCGACGCAAAGAAAATTGCGGCAAGTGTCGCCAAGCTGAAGCAGAAGGAATCTGCCAGCGCGGGTTACACGGTAGATGCAAGCGACCCCGCAGAAGTGAGTCGCTTCTCCGAACGAGTGTGGAACGAGCAAGGCGCGATCGACATCCTGCTCAACGCGCAGGGCACCACCGTGATCAAACCGGCGCTCGATTTCAGCGAAGAGGACTATTCGCTGGTGACGCGCACCAACATTGACGGCGTGTTCTGGGCCTGCACCGAGTTCGGTCGCAAAATGGTCGAGCGTGGCAGCGGCTGCATCGTCAACATCGGGTCGCTGTCGTCGTTCCGCGGCTGGCCGGGCAGCAGCGTTTACGCGATGACCAAGGCCGCGGTGGTCTCGCTGACGCAGTCGCTCGCCGCCGAGTGGGCCAGCACGGGAGTGCGAGTCAACGCAATCGCGCCGGGCTTCTTTATGACCGCACTCAACCAGGACAAGATGTCGGACGCGCGCAAGGCGCTCGCCATCGCGCGCACGCCGATGGGGCGTTTCGGTCAGCTGTCCGAGCTCGTGGGCGCCGCGGTGTACCTTGCATCACCCGCGGCGGGCTTTACCACTGGCGCGACAATTTCCGTCGACGGCGGATTCTTGGCAAACGGGCTTTGATGTTTGCAGTAGAGAAACTCGGCGATGGATTCGCCGTCGAGTCCAACGGATTCGACCTCGCCGCTCCGCTGACCGATGCCGGTTTCAGCGAGATTGAGCGCGCGTTCTTCGCCGGACAGGTGCTGGTGTTCCGCGGCCAGTCTTTGGCGCCCATGCAATTCCACGCATTCGCGCGGCGCTTCGGCCCGCCCGAACCGCACGTCATCGACCAGTTCCACCATCCGGCGTGCAGCGACATCCTGATCCTGTCGAACGTGATGAAAAATGGCGCGCCGACGGGTCTCGCCGACGCCGGCACGTATTTTCATACCGACTACTCGTATCTGGATATCCCCGCGCGCTGCACGATGCTGTACTCGATCGCCGTGCCGAAGGTCGGCGGCGATACGCTGTTCGCCAACCAGTACGCGGCCTACGACGACCTCTCCGCAGCCATGAAAGCGCGCATCGAGAATCTGGTCGGGCTGCACCACTACGGCAACCGTGATGACTTGAACGAAGCATCGCGCACAGTCGCCTCAGTGTTGACCGACGAGCAGAAAAACAGAATGAACTGGGTCAGGCACCGCCTCGCACGCCCGCACCCGGTGACTGGCCGCAAGGCGCTGTACGCAGTGTCGGGCAGCTCGTTCGGCGTCGAGGGCATGCCCGACAACGAGGCGGTCGTGCTGCTCGATGAGCTGAAGGCACACGCAACGCAGCCGAAGTATCTCTATCGCCTCAAGTACGGCGTCGGCGATCTGGTGATCTGGGACAACGCGTCGCTATTGCACTCGGCCACACTGATCGATCCGAATGATGCGCGCACGCTGTGGCGCATCACC
>JBGSWX010000344.1:0-7729 GCA_041751695.1 Burkholderiaceae bacterium
AGCTGGCGCGGCTGACGCAGGCGTTCGACGCGATGGCCGCGAAAATCGCGGCGCAGTTTGCGCAGATCGAGTCGATCGACCTCAGCCGGCGCGAGGCGGTGCTCAATGCGTCGCACGACCTGCGCACCCCGCTCGCCGCGCTGCAAGGCTATCTGCAGACGTTGCAGATCAAGGCCGATGCGCTGACCGCAGAGCAGCGCGCGTCATACATTGCGATCGCCCAGCGGCACGCTGCGCGCATGGGCGTGCTGGTCGAGCAGATGTTTGCGCTCGCCAAACTGGACGCGCCGGAAACTGCGCCCAAGTGCGAAGCGTTCTCGCTCGCCGAGCTGGCGGGCGACATCGTGCAGAAGTACCGTTTGCGCGCCGCCGAGCAAGGCCTCGTGCTGACTGCAGCGGTGGATACCGGTGCACCGCCGATGTGGGCCGACATCAGCATGATCGAGCGGCTGATCGAGAATCTGGTCGACAACGCGCTGAAGTTCACTCCGAGCGGAGGCAACGTTCGGGTCGAAGTTCGCGCCGATTCCGCAAGCGAGGCGATCGAATTGACCGTCGCCGACACCGGCTGCGGAATCGCCGACGACGATCTGCCGCACATTTTCGAGCGCTTCGAGCGGGGAGGCGCTGCGGCGCGCGGGGAGACCGTACTGGCGGGGTCCGGACTCGGGTTGGCGATCGTGCGGCGCATCGTCGACTTGCACGGGGCCGCGCTCGATGTCGTCAGCCGCGTCGGCGAAGGAACGCGCTTCACGGTTCGGTTCCCGCTGCAGCGTTCGCAGGCACGCGAAGCTGCAGCCGTCACTTAACCAAACGCGTAGCTGGAAACTGCGAGTACCAACCGAACCAGAACGCGCGGTGCGCCGGCAAGCGCGCCAGCTTCTGGCCGGCCGGACCGATCAAGCCGTCTTCTCCCACCTTCCATGCGCGTCCTTCGCGGTCGCGCGCGCTGGTGTCGCCGTCCCAATCCGCGAAGCTGACACCGCCTGCCGCGTAAACGCGGTTCGCGCCGCTCTTGTCGGTCAACACCACGAACGCTTCGCGCCCGACGCGATCGTGATAAACAGGAGTCTTCGCAAGAAACGCCGCGTCGATCGCGAGCTGCTCTTCGGGCGGCCCGGCGCTGCGCAGCGCCAATACTTCCGCTTTGTTGAGCAGCCGATCGTCGACCTTCGGCACGTTGAACATGAGCCGGTCGGTGGCGAAGTATTCGTGGTACGCGGCGCCTTCGCTGTAATCGCGCCGATGGCCAGTATCGAGCGACAGCACCAGCGTGTTCGGATGCCGCCGCCGCCATTCTTTCCAGGTCGTCGTCACCACGGACAGCGTCTTGAGCTCGATGCCTTGGCCCACCAATGGACCGACCACCGGCGCCCCGGTGAACGTCGACCACAACGACTTGGTCGCATGGTCGTACATCATCTTGTTGGAGCGATACAGAAAGCCGCTGGTACCGAGCTCGTGATGCACGCCGTTGACGGTTGCGTCGTACAGGATCATCGTGCCGCACAGCGTGCAGTACACGCCGTTGAGCTCGCGGCCGCCGATCTTGTCCTTGACCATTTCATGCCAGGCGAGAATCCGCTTCGGGTAGGCGCGAACGTCGCCGTTAATCGCCACGCCGAAGACGATGTTGTCGTCGCCGAGATAGGTCGCTTCGGCGGCGCGAATCATTTTCGGATTCTTCAGCGGCGGAATGCCGTCGCGCCGCACGCCGCCCCAGCGAATCTCGTCGAGCCGGATGACGGTCTTCGGCCTATCGTCGAAGTACTCGCGAAAGCGTGGATCGACGTCCGCAAAGAAAGTCGCCAGAAAATCCGAGTAGTTAGGATGATGTCCGGCATCGAACGACCAAAGCCACTCGTACATCGCGTTGGCATCGTTGCCGAACGTGCGGCCCGCGGCGCGCTCCAGCAATGCGACCGAGTCGGCCTGAACGCCGCGGTGCTCGATCCAGCCCATCATTTGAATCAGAATCGCCGCGTATGAGGGCTGCCAGCCCCAGCTGATTTCGCGCAGCGCCGCGCGCGCGACTTTCTCGTCCTTTTCCAGCAAGCGGTAAAAGGTTGCCAGCGGCGCCACCTTTTGCGTTTGCGCGGCGGCCGGCTTGCCGGCACCGCGCTTGGCGGGAGTTGCGTAACCGCCGGCTGCAACCAGCGCCAGTGTGGCGATGATGGCCCGTGCGCTCCAGCGCGTGAGCCGCGATAAGCGAATCATGTCGAGTCCTCCAGCCGAGGTAGCGGCCTTCCACCTCAGTCGAGCAACCGCGGCGCACATTACGCGCGGCCGGGACTACTGTGCTTTCTCGGCGCGCATCGGCTCGGGCTTGGCCACGATCGGCTCGTAGCCGACGCGTTCGTACTCGGCGATGACCTGCGCGCCGAGCAAAACCACGATCGCGCCGATCTCCACGCTGATCAGCACCGCGATCGACGTCGTCAGCGAGCCATAGACCACCTGAATCTGCGAAATGGTCGAGTAGTACCAGACCAGTGCGTGACGGGTTATCTCCCACAGCAGCGCTGCCGCTGTGCCACCGATCAGCGCGTGCCGAAGCCGCAATCGTCCGACCGGCATCACCAGATAAATCGCGGTCAACAGCAAAATCTCACCGGCCACGCCGATCAAGTACAACAAGCGGGTGGAAAAAAGCTCGAGCGGCTGCGGCTGGCCCAGAATCACCAGCGAGTGCGTGCCCAGCCGGCTGATTGCTCCCGAGACGACGGTAATGATCAACAACCCGACGGCCAGCGACAGAATGAACAGGTACGGCATGACGGCGGACGCCAGAAAGTGCCGCCGCCGCACGGTGACGCGATGAAAGAAGATCACCGACATCGCGTTTTCGAGCACAGTGAATGCAAGCGTGCTGAAGAACAGCATCAGCGCCAGCAGCAACCAGCCGACGACTTCGCGATGCGTCAGGAAATTGCGCAGCTCGCCGACCAGTGCTCCGGACTGACCCGGAACAACGAACTCGAGATAGGCGCCGACGGCTGCCAACACTTGCGCTTCCTCAAAAACGCGCGTCAGTGCGAGCACGACCAGGATCAGCAGCGGCACCAGCGACAGCAGCGCGTAGTAAGCCACCGCGCCCGCCAGCAGCAAACCTTGATTGGCTCGAAACTGCCTAATCACCGCAAGCGCGAATGTGCCCGGATGGCGAAGCACTCTGGTGGCATTGCGGCCGAATTTCTTCATCGCCGCACTTTAGCGCTATACGGTGCCGCCCCCCTCCGGCGCGCGCGCCATCTTGCGCCAATCGAACTCGCGCGTAACGATCATGGCGGCGGCCAGCATTGCGAACAGCAGCCCGCTGCCCATTAACAGCGCAGTGCCTTCGGCGATGAGGATGCCGTAGATCGTCGTGTACATCAACGCAAGTGCGCCGCCAAAACCGAGTGCTCGACTTCGATTTGCGAGAACGTAGCGCAGGTAGTACGTGATCAGAAGGGTGCACGCCGACGCGGCGATAACATACGCCGCGCCGAAGACGATGTGTTCGGACAAGCTCAGCAGCAGCAGAAAAAAGGTGACGAGCGCCAGGCCGACGAAGCCGTATTGGATCGGATGTGCGTTGAGCGCGCGCAGCGTGTCGAACATGAAGATAGCGCCGAATACGAGGGCGATGATCAGTGCGCCGTGCTTGGCCGAGCGCTCGGCCAGCAGGTACGGGTTGACCGCCTCGATGAAGTCGATTTCAAAGCTGTCGATGCGCGTTCGCGGCGAGTTCGGTCCCGGCGGCCGATCTGTGTGCGGGTCCGAGGCCAGCGTCCGCACCTGCTGCTGCACGTCCGAGGCGAGCGCCGAGATGGCCCAATCGGCCGAGAATCCATTCGCGGTGATGACGCGGTCGCGCGGCAGGTAACTGCCGCCGAAGTGAGGATCGCGCCAGGCCGATTTCACGGCGACTGTGTTCGTAGTCGCGGTGGGTGCGAACGCAAGACGCTCGGTGCCCGCCAGTTCGATGCCGATCGAGAAGCGTGCGGCCGAACTCGCGGCAGGCTCAGCCAGGATCGCGTGCAGGCCCGCCGCCAGCGCCGGAAGCCGCGTGCCTTCGCGAAACTTTACCGATGTGCCGTCCAGGTTGACGGTGGGTGCACCGCGCAGCCCGCGTACGTCGGAAATCGGCAGCACCAAACGTGGCTCACCCCAGACGATGCTGCGGCCGTCGGCCGATGGCTTGACGAGGCTGCGGTCGGGCCAGGTGAACTGGCCGCTGATTGCAATCGTCGACTCGTAAGTACGAACGCGGTGAATGCCGCGATAGCGGTCGTTCTTCACTGTCACGTCGTTCGTCGCTTGCGCCTGCTCGGCAAACCACAGCAGTTGCTTTGATTCGCGCATCTGCGTCATGCGAACCCTGTTGTTCGGATCGACACTTTGCTCGGCCCATTGTTCGACGTACGGCCATGCAAAAAATGGCAGCGCCACCGTCTGCGGTCCGGCGAAGCTCGCCTGCACGCTCGCTACCGCCTCCATGCGGCGCGACGCACGCTCTGCGATCAAGCCTTCGATCATGCCGAGCGGAATCAGCATCAGGATGGCCAGGATGCCGATGGCACTCGCTTTCAGAAGTAGTGAATTGCGCGGCGGTTTGAGCACGGGGAGCTCCGGTCAAGTGGAGCCCGCATCGTCGCGGCGCTGTGTGAAGACGCGCGGAAGCCGCGATGAACTCCGCGTGAACGGCTAACGCAGCTCGGCGTTCAATGCGTCGAGTGCGGCGCTGCCGGGGCACAAGTCCGCTTCTCGTAATCCGTTCAATGGCGTTGCGAATGTTGCCAGCTGTTCATGCAGATCGTCGGCGTCGTTATCGACGTACAGCAGGCCGGTGACGATTTCGCCGCGCGCCTGGTGCTCGTAAATGTGGCTGATGGCGGACAGTCGATCGCCGGCGTCGTAGCCATCGGTGAGTTTGCGCAGGCGCAGGCGGCTGCCGTCGTGCTGCGTGATCTCGATCGCATCGCCGGGCGCGTAAGCGGCAGCAATTGCTTCGCGGTGCGGCATGAAGTCGAGCCGGTTGACGGCGTCATTGTGCTCGCGCACGTAGTCGTAGCTCTTGGTGCTGCCCGGATGATTGTTGAACGCGACGCATGGACTGAGCACGTCGAGCAGCGCGGCGCCGCGGTGGCTCAGCGCGCCCTTGATCAGCGGCACCAACTGCTCCTTGTCGCCTGAAAAACTGCGCGCGACGTAGGTCACGCCGAGCTGCAGCGCGAGTGCGACCATGTCGATCGGTGACTCGCGGTTGACCGCACCGCGCTTGGCCTTGGAGCCGCGGTCTGCGGTCGCTGAAAATTGCCCCTTGGTGAGGCCGTACACGCCGTTGTTTTCGACGATGTACGTCATGTTGACGCCGCGCCGGATCAGATGCGCAAACTGGCCGAGCCCGATCGATGCCGAGTCGCCGTCGCCCGAGACGCCGAGATAAAGCAAATCCCGATTCGCCAGATTGGCGCCGGTCAGCACCGACGGCATACGGCCGTGCACCGAATTGAAGCCGTGCGAGGCGCCGAGAAAATAATCCGGCGTCTTCGACGAGCAGCCGATGCCCGATAACTTTGCCACGCGATGCGGCTCGATCGCGAGCTCCCAGCACGCCTGTACGATCGCGGCCGAGATCGCATCGTGGCCGCAGCCGGCGCACAACGTGGAGATCTTTCCTTCGTAGTCGCGCCGCGTGTAGCCGAGCCGGTTGGCCGGCAAAGTCGGGTGCCGAAGCTTCGGTTTGGTTAGATACGTCATTGGTGCACCCTTGGCGCTGCGCGCCGTCCCGCCAAGCGGGAGCTATGAGCCCCCAGGGCGGCCTGGGGGCTCATGCCGCCTTGCCCGGCTTGATTGGAACCACATTGGCTCCTTCGACGCGCGTCGCAATCGCCTTGACGATGAAGCGTGCGGTGATCGGCGTGCCGTCGTAGTGCAAGACCGCAACCAGTCGCGCGGGGTCGATCTGCAATTCATTGATGAGCATCGACCGCAACTGGCCGTCGCGATTCTGTTCGACCACGAATACGGATTCATGATCCGCGATGAATTTCTTGACCGACGCCGGAAAAGGAAATGCCCTGATCCGCAAACGATCCAGATGCACGCCGTGCTTTTCCAGCTCACCGAGCGCTTCGCTCATCGACGGCGCGGTGGAGCCGTAATAAATGACTCCGTGCGAAGTTTTCTTCGCAGCCTGCGCGATCACGGGCTGCGGCACAAGCTTGGCCGCGGTGGCGAACTTCTTCAGCAGTCGCTCCATGTTGTAGATGTAGTCAGGCCCGGCTTCCGAGTAGCGCGCGTACGAATCCTTGGTGGTGCCGCGCGTGAAATACGCGCCGCGCGTGGCGTGCGTGCCGGGCAGCGTGCGCCACGGCACTCCGTCGCCGTCGGAATCCAGGTAGCGCCCAAAATCGCGACCCGATTCGAGCTCGCCTTCGGTCATCACCTTGCCGCGGTCGTAGCGCCGGCTCTCGTCCCATTTCAGCGGCGCGCTCAGGCGATGATTCATGCCGATATCCAGATCGGTCATCAGAAAGATCGGCGGCTGCAGGCGCTCCGCGAGGTCGAGCGCGGCGGCGCCGAACTCGAAGCATTCGTACGGGTCTTCGGGAAACAGCAGCACGTGCTTGGTGTCGCCGTGCGACGCGTAGGCGCACGCGGTCAAATCGGACTGCTGGGTGCGGGTCGGCATGCCGGTAGACGGCCCGCCGCGCTGCACGTCGATGATCACCGCCGGAACTTCGGCGAAGTACGCAAGCCCGATGAATTCGCTCATCAGTGAAATGCCCGGGCCGGACGTGGCCGTAAACGCACGCGCGCCGTTCCAGCCTGCACCGATCACGATGCCGATCGAGGCGAGCTCGTCTTCCGCCTGCACGATCGCAAACTTGTTCTTGCCCGTGGCCTTGTCGACGCGGTACTTACTGCAGTACTTCTGAAACGCTTCGGCCAGCGATGACGAAGGCGTAATCGGGTACCACGCGCAAACCGTGGCGCCGCCGTACACACAACCGAGCGCCGTCGCCGCGTTGCCTTCGATAAAGATGCGGTCGCCGACCGCATCGCGGCGTTCGACTCGCAAGTCGATCGCGTCTTCCAACCGCTCGCGTGCGTGATGCAGCCCGGTCATGAACGCGTCCAGATTCGGCTTGATCAACCGATCCTTGCCTTTGTACTGCTCGCCGAGCAACTGCGCGATGACTTCGGGTTCGATGCCGAGCAATGCAGTCAGCACGCCGACATACATGATGTTCTTCAGCAGTTGCCGCTCTTTGGCGTCAACGTACTTGCTGGCGGCGATCTCGGTCAGCGGCACGCCGATCAGATTGACATCCGGACGCAACTTCGCGGCGGCGAGCGGCTTGGTGCTGTCGTACATCACGTAGCCGCCCGGCTCGATCTCGGCAAGGTCGTTTTCCCATGTCTGCGGATTCATTGCCACCATCAGGTCGACGCCGCCACGGCGGCCCAGATGGCCGTGCTCAGTGACCCGGACTTCGTACCACGTCGGCAGGCCCTGAATGTTCGACGGAAAAATATTGCGCGGTGAAACCGGCACGCCCATGCGCAGGATGCTGCGCGCGAATAGTTCGTTGGCGGAAGCCGATCCGGAGCCGTTTACGTTGGCAAACTTGACGACGAAATCGTTGACCGACGCGATGCGCGGCGTGCGCTGTGCCGAACCTGTCGCCGCCCGGTCCGGCGCAAGTGGGGATGCACCCTGGGCGCTGCGCGCCGTCCC
>JBGSWX010000345.1:0-4291 GCA_041751695.1 Burkholderiaceae bacterium
GGGCGCGCCGCAAGCGGCCAGAAGCAGCATCGCGATCGACACACAACTCAATGAGCAGGGCTGCAACAGTCGTCTCATCAGATCCTCGCGTCGAGTCCAAGCAACCAGGAGCGCCCCGGCGCCGGCTCGAAAAAGCGCCCGTTCGCTTCATTCACGATCACTGATCCGATGTATCGCGCATTCAGCAGGTTGTCGATCCGCAGAAAAGCGCGCAATTTCGCCGGTCCGGCGCTAAACGTGCGGGCTACAGCCAGGTTGAACGTGGCGTAACCGGGGGCCGAGTCGGTATTGCGGTCGTCGACGTTGAGCCCCGATTGCGCGCGCATTTCGAATGTGAAATCGGCGTCGCGCAGCCGGAACTTTGCTTCCGCATACGCCGTATACGCAGGAACACCGGGCAGCCGATTGCCCGACGGCACCACCACGGTGGGCTGCGTACACGGCGCGGCGGTGCAGGTCAGGAACGGCTCCGAGAACTCGGCGCGTATTGCCGCCATTGACGCGTAGATCGACAGTGCGCTCAATGGCTGCCACCCAACACTGGCTTCGACACCGCGGCGCCGTGTGGCCGCTGCATTGCCAAAAGCAGAGCGGCCACCTGCGTTGGTGCGCACGACGATGTCATTTTCCGTATCGATCGCAAATGCAGCCAGCGTGCCGCGCAATGCGTTCGACCACGCCGCCTTGGCACCAATCTCATAGTTGTTGCTGCGAGCCGGTTCGAGCGCTGTGTTGAACCCCGCGCTGCCATCGGGCCGATACGCGAGCTCGTTCAGCGTCGGCGTTTCGAACCCGCGACCGTATGAGGCGTACACGCTGCTGGAAGACGACGGCCGGAACACCGCGCCGACCGTCGGATTGACCGAGTCGTAGCGCGCGCGGCCCGAGTCGTCGCCGTTGGCAAAAAAGCGATCTTCGCCGCGAAACTCGACTTGCGATGCGCGCACGCCGGCGTGCAGCCGGAAGGCGCGCCCAATGCTCGACTCGGCTTGCGCATACACATCGCGCAATTCGACCACGTTGCGCTCATCGCGCCGCAATCTTCCCTGCGTCCCGAGCACGGGCGCCGGCTGCAGCGTGAAATTTTCAAAGCCGCGCCGGTCTTCGTCGAGTTGCTCGACGTTAACACCGAGCGTGAATACCGCCGCGTCGAAAGCGAGCTGTACCCGTGCATCAACGCCGCCATAGTCGCGATCGAAGTCGATGACTCCGCCGGGATGGTTGGCAGGCGCCTGCACCGCCACTGGAATCGCCTGAAACTGCGTGACGCCGCGGCGCCCCGTCCACGCCGCCGCCTGATAACTCCAGCGCTGTGCGAAGTCGCCGGTGAGCTGCGCGCCGAGTTGTTGCTGGTCGGTCGACTTGCGCGTCCTGAACTGCAATGCTTGCGGCGATGCCTGGCGTGGATTGTCCTGCCACTGCGCGCGCGTGAGTCCGAGCGGATCCTCGGCTTCCGGAATATCAACCGCATTGAGCGTCACGCGCAAACGTCCAAGCGGTGTGTCGAGTGCCGCGGCGCGCAGATTGAGTACATCGCGCGTAGCGCTGCTGTAGTCGCGGTAGCCGTCGGTTGAAAAGCGGCTGGCGTCGAGCGCGTACGCGTATGGCGCAGCGCCGCCGCTGACGTTGAGGCCGGCGCGCCAGGTGCCATAAGAGCCGGCCGCGGTAGCGAGCTCAAATTCGTTCGGCCCTGCATTGGCTCCTGACTCGAGCCGCGTCGTCATGGTGATCACGCCGCCCGATGAGTTGCCGTACAACGCGGAAAATGGGCCGCGCAACACCTCGATGCGATCGACCGCGTTGAGCGCGAAGTGCGACACCTGTCCCTGGCCATCGGGCATCGACGCCGGGACGCCATCGACATACAGTCGTACGCCGCGCACGCCGAAAGTGGAGCGCGCGCCAAAGCCGCGCATCGAAATCTGCAGGTCCTGTGCGTAGTTCTGGCGATTGAGGACGACCAGGCCGGGAACGCGCACGAGTGATTCAGACAAGTTCACTCTAAGATTCGTATCGCGCACTTCGTCGCGCTCGATCACGTCGGTCGACGCGGGCACGTCGAGCTGCGAGCGCTCGGTGCGCGTTGCCGTGACAACGACGCGATCCAGTGTCTGCGCACTTTGTTGCGCGTGAACGCACAGCGGCAGCAACAGCAACAGGGGCAGGCGGCGCATAGGACGCAATGGTAGTGGCAACGGCCAAACAAAAAGGGCAGCCGCGCGGCTGCCCTTCAAACGCGCTCGATTCGCTACTTGCCGCGCAGCTTGCGTATCGCGGCCAGTTGCGCCGCCAGTGCCGACATTTCGGCCTCGACTTTTGCGATTTCGAGCTCGCTGCCGGCATTTTTGCGCGACTCTTCCGCCTTGGCCAATGCATCGCGCGCTTTTGCTTCGTCGAGATCCTGGCCGCGAATCGCGGTGTCGGCCAGCACAGTCACTACGTTCGGTTGCACTTCCAGGATGCCGCCGGCCACGAACACGTGTTCTTCTTCCGACTTGCCCGGCATCTTGATGCGCACAACCCCGGGCTTGATGCGAGTAATCAGCGGTGTATGGCGCGGATAAATACCGAGCTCGCCGGCCTCGCCCGGCAACGCGACGAACTCGGCGTCTCCGGCGAAGATGCTTTCCTCGGCGCTCACCACGTCGACATGAATCGTCGTCGCCATTACTGGACCTTCTTCTCGAACGCCTCGTCGATCGTGCCGACCATGTAGAACGCCTGCTCGGGCAAGGCGTCGCATTCACCGTCGACAATCATCTTGAAGCCGCGAATCGTTTCTTTCAGTGTGACGTACTTGCCCGGCGAGCCGGTAAACACTTCGGCCACCTTGAACGGCTGCGACAAGAAGCGCTGAATCTTGCGCGCGCGCGAGACCGCGAGTTTGTCCTCGGGCGAAAGCTCATCCATGCCGAGGATTGCGATGATGTCGCGCAGCTCGCGATAGCGCTGCAGCGTCGACTGCACGCGGCGCGTCGTGTCGTAGTGCTCTTCGCCGACGACGTTCGGATCGATCTGGCGCGACGTCGAATCGAGCGGATCGACGGCCGGATAAATTCCGAGTGCGGCGATGTCGCGCGACAACACGACGGTCGCATCCAGATGGCCAAACGTCGTCGCCGGCGACGGATCGGTCAGGTCATCGGCCGGCACGTACACCGCCTGGATCGACGTGATCGATCCGACCTTGGTCGACGTGATGCGCTCCTGCAGCTTGCCCATCTCTTCGGCCAGCGTCGGCTGGTAACCGACCGCGGATGGCATGCGGCCGAGCAACGCCGACACTTCGGTGCCTGCCAGCGTATAGCGATAAATGTTATCGACGAAAAACAGAATGTCGCGCCCTTCGTCGCGGAAGCGCTCGGCCATCGTCAATCCGGTCAGCCCTACACGCAACCGATTGCCGGGCGGCTCGTTCATCTGGCCGAACACCATCGCGACTTTTGACTTGCTCAGGTCTTCCTGCACGATGACCTTCGCGTCCGACATCTCGTGATAAAAATCATTGCCCTCGCGCGTGCGTTCACCGACACCTGCAAACACCGAGAGCCCCGAGTGTTCGGTCGCGATGTTGTTGATCAGCTCGAGCATCGTCACCGTCTTGCCGACCCCGGCTCCGCCGAACAATCCGATCTTGCCGCCCTTGGCGAACGGGCACATCAGATCGATCACCTTGATGCCGGTTTCGAGCAGCTCGACCGACGGCGACAGCTCATCGAACTTCGGCGCCTCCTGGTGAATGCCGCGCCGCTCGTCCGACTGAATCGGCCCACGCTCGTCGATCGGGCGGCCGAGCACGTCCATCACTCGACCGAGCACACCGGGGCCGACCGGCACCATGATGTTGTTGCCGGTGTCGGTGACCGACATGCCGCGCCGCAGCCCGTCCGATGAACCCATCGCGATCGTGCGCACGACGCCGTCGCCCAGCTGCTGCTGCACTTCGAACGTCAGCCCCTGCTCGACGAGCTGGTTGGTCTTGTCTTCGTCGAGCGTCAGCGCGTTGTAGACATGCGGCATCTGATCGCGCGGGAATTCGATATCCACGACTGCGCCAATGCATTGAACAATTGTTCCGGAACTCATGATGCCCTCAAGTTAAGAGACCGCAGCGGCACCGCCGACGATCTCAGATATTTCTTTCGTAATCCCCGCCTGCCGCGTCTTGTTGTAGACGAGCTGCAATTCTTCGATCAACTTCTTCGCGTTGTCCGACGCCGACTTCATCGCGACCATGCGTGCGCTCTGCTCGGACGCCTGGTTCTCCGCGACCGACTGATAGATCAGCGCC
>JBGSWX010000346.1:0-2930 GCA_041751695.1 Burkholderiaceae bacterium
GCCAAGGAAGTGAAAATCTTCGGACTCAACACGTTCCTGATCGAGCGCTACCGCACGCTTGCCGATAGTTTCTTTCAAGCCAACCGGCGACTTGCAATCCGGCGCGCAGGCTGGGGCGGTGCGCTGACCGCGATCGGCACGCTGGCCTACTACGCCGCGTACGCGTACATCGTGTGGCGCACGCTGCGCGGCGATTTTTCGATCGGCGACCTGACGTTTCTGGCCGGCTCGTTCATGCGCCTGCGCAATCTGCTGGAGAATCTGCTGATCGGATTCTCGCAAGTCGCGAGCCAGGCGCTTTACCTGGACGATCTGTTTTCGTTCTTCGAAATCGAGCCGGAGATTGTTCCACCGCCGAATCCAAGGCCGTTTCCGGTCCCGATACAGCAAGGCTTCGTCTTCGAGAGCGTGGGCTTCCGCTACCCCGGCGCCGAACGCTGGGCCGTGCGCAACCTGACGTTCGAGCTGCGCGCCGGAGAAATCCTGGCGCTGGTGGGCGAGAACGGCGCGGGCAAGACCACGTTGGTCAAGCTGCTCGCGCGCCTCTACGATCCCGACGAAGGTTGCATCCTGCTCGACGGGCATGATCTGCGCGACTATGACCTGTTCGCGCTGCGCGCCAACATCGGCGTCATCTTCCAGGACTTCGTGCGCTACCACCTCACCGCCGCCGACAACATCGCCGTCGGCCGTATCGAAGCGCGTGACGACCGTGCGCGCATCGTCGCCGCGGCCGAGCGCAGCCTCGCCGATGAAGTCATCCGCAAGCTTCCCGACGGCTACGATCAAGTGCTCGGCAAGCGCTTTCGGACCGGCATCGACCTCTCGGGCGGCGAGTGGCAGAAGATCGCCATCGCGCGCGCCTACATGCGCGACGCCCAGCTGCTGATCCTCGACGAGCCGACCGCGGCGCTCGATGCGCGCGCGGAGTTCGAAGTGTTCGAGCGGTTTAAGGAGCTGAGCCGTGGGAAGACCGCCGTGTTGATCTCGCATCGATTTTCCAGCGTGCGCATGGCCGATCGCATCGTCGTCCTGAAGGACGGCGCTGTCGAAGCCGATGGCACTCACGGGCAGTTGTTGCAACAGCGGGGGCGCTACGCGGAACTATTTGAGCTGCAAGCGGCGGGGTATCGATAGATCCCACAGTCACGGACGCTAAATTGATCTAAATTGCGATCTAAATCAAAAATAAAAACGACACCAACACTCAGGAGACAACTATGTTCATTCGCACTCGCCGTTCATTGCTCGTTGGTATCGCAAGCGCAATCGCTGGCCTGACCGCCTTCACGATCGCGCCTCCTGTTCTGGCGCAGGCCTATCCGACACGTCCCATCACGTTGATCGTTCCGTGGGGTGCGGGCGGCGGAACCGATGCCACGGCGCGCATCATTGCCACGCTGCTTGAAAAAGACTTGGGGCAACCGGTCAACGTCGTCAACCGCACCGGCGGCAACGGCGTCGTCGGTCACGCAGCGATTGCTTCTGCCGCGCCCGACGGCTACACGATCGGCCTGGCCACCGTCGAGATAGGCATGCTGCATTGGCAAGGGCTGACCGAGCTCACTGGCGCCTCGTACACACCGCTCGCCCTCGTCAATGCGGACCCGGCCGGGATCCAGGTGCGCGCCGATGCGCCGTACAAGTCTCTTAACGATTTGCTGGCTGCAATCAAAGCCAACCCGGGCAAGCTCAAGGCCTCCGGGACCGGTCAAGGTGGCATCTGGCATCTAGCATTGGCTGGCTTGCTGCGGGATCAGAAGATCGATCCGGCCGCGGTTCCCTGGGTGCCGAGCAATGGTGCCGCACCGGGACTGCAAGACATGGTCGCCGGTGGTGTCGACATCGCACCGGTGTCGCTGCCTGAGGCACGCGCGCTGATCGACGCGGGCAAGGTGAAGAGCCTTGTGCTGATGAACGACAAGCCATCGACGCTGTACCCCGCCGTGCCGACTCTCAAGGCTGCGATCGGCAGCGATTGGACGATGGCGGCATGGCGCGGCATGGTCGCGCCGAAAGGCATTCCGGCTGATGCTCGCGACAAGCTCGCTGCCGCATTGAAAAAGATCGCCGCCAGCAAGGAATACAACGAGTTCATGAGCGGTCGCGGCTTTGGCGTGATCTACGCCGGGCCAGATGACTTCGCCAAATTCATGGCGAAGTCCGATACCGAGCTCGGTGCCACGATGAAGGCGGTAGGTATCGCGAAGTAGCGTCCGCCGGCTATCAATAGACCTGCGGCGCTCCTGGTGAAACTCAGCGACGCCGTTTTTGGACTGCTGCTGCTCGCGCTGGGCGCAGCAGTCATTGCCGTGGTTTCGTCTTATCCGACAATCGCTGCGCAGCGCGTTGGGCCCGCACTTTTTCCCGGCCTGATCGCGCTCGGACTGGCGATCGGAGGTTTGATCCTGATGGTGCGCGGCGGGCGCTCCCGCGCGACGGTGCCGTGGCTGAGATTCGAACCGTGGGTGAACTCGCCTCGACACGTTGCGGGTGTGCTCGGCGTCATCACCTCGATCGTTTTCTACATCGTCGCGGCCGATTGGCTCGGATTCTTTCTGACGTCGTTGATCATCCTCACGACTTGTTTCCGCTTGTTCGGTGTTGCACTCGGGCGCTCGATCGTGATCGCGGCGATTGCGACGTTCGTCATCCATTTCGCCTTCTACAAGTTGCTGCGCGTGCCTTTGCCGTGGGGCTTGTTCACCAACTTCGCCTGGTAGCCGACCGTGTGGGAGCACCTCGCGCAAGCTTTCACGATGGTGTTCGAGCCTTACACCATCCTGGTAATGGTGCTGGCGGCGTTGTACGGACTGTTCGTCGGAGCGGTGCCGGGCTTGACCGCCACGATGGCTACCGCGCTGCTGGTGCCGGTGACGTTTTTCATGGCGCCGATTCCGGCCATTGCAGCCATCGTGACGGCGACCGCG
>JBGSWX010000347.1:0-4467 GCA_041751695.1 Burkholderiaceae bacterium
GGCGGATTTCTCGATGTACCATCTCAGATTAACGAGCAGCAGACGTACGACAACGTGCTCGGCTGGACGTGGAGCGCAAGCGACAAGGCAACTACCTTCGGCGCGAATCCTGGCCCGCAGTCGCACAGCAACATTACCGACGATAGCGAAGCCGACGACCTGTGGAACCACTATCAGGCGTACAAGCGCACCGCCAACCCTATTAACTTGGAGTGGGCGCAGCGCTGGCGCGATTACTTCGTCAACAGCTATTACAACCAATGGGCCGGCGGCGACGGTAACGAGCACACCTACGGGCAGGGTCTGATCCTGTGGGGCATGGAGCGCAACGACAGCGCAGCGCTCGCAGCCGCCGCACAGATCGCCGCGCGCATCGAGGCGATGGTGCCGGCCGCCGGCACCGCTATGTCCTATTACGGCGGTCGGATGCGTGCACGACACCTGATTGTGGCGTGCTATCAGGCGCACGCTAATCCGATCGCGCGCTGGAACAATCTGCGCGATCTGCTGATTACCCGCTGGTTGCAGTCGCCCGACTGGCAGGACAGCACCAACAGCAATATCGCCGCTGGTGGGCACTATTTCTGTAGCCGTGAAATGCATTCGTCCTTCCCTGAGTTCGGTAGTTATAACGCTGGTTTCCGGATTAACGGTTCCTACCAATACTCGCTGATAACTGAAGCATTCTGGCGCGCGTATTTGCAGACTGCGCGTACCGATCTGCGTACGCGATTGGTTGCGATGTCGCGCTTTATCAATCACTATTGCGTCAACCCGTCCCACGTCAACGGCATGTCAGGCTCGTGGTGGGGGCACGCGAACGGTGGCTATCACCACGCTCGCCACAATGGCGCAGGCCATACGAACCCGAACACGGCACCAGCCGACCCTGTCTATCAGACAGCGCACGTCAACTCGCTGGTGATCGGCTACAAGCTGACCGGCGATGCGGCCCTGCTCGCCAAGGCCAAGGCGCAATTCCGCAGCGGCACACAGTACGGCGACGATGGTGCTGGCGCGGTAAAGCAACCGGCCAACCTTGTTCATCGTTACATCGACACCCGTGACAACAGCGGAGGCTACTTCGCGTACAACAAGGGCGAGCTTCAGTACAACTACCTGATCTTCGAGAATGGTGGTGTGCCATCAGTAGAGGCTTGATGGCATTCATGTGCCGTCCGTCACCCGTGTTCATCGAGATCGCGCAGAAGATCGCGGTCTGGAACGGTACCTGGGCGAGCAACGTTACCAACCTGTCGACGTGGAGTGCCGGCTTCGCCCCGGATCCACGCTGGGGTACTTACGCAAGGAATAAATGATGGCACTCCTGACTTCTTCTCCCGTTACCGTTTCTATAACGTCGTTTCCGTATTCGCTGCCGAACTCTGCAGGGCAGGTTGTGTTCATCGGCACCAACTTACCGCGCGACGTGCGGCCGCCGACGCACTCGGTCTACAATTGGGAGTACGCCTGCTTCGGTGGCTATGCCGGCAGCGCGTTCATTCACGATTACTCGGTAGGCGGCGCGCTGGCTTTGGCTGGTACGGGCGGGCACGGCCATCCGCCCAACCACGGTGCTTTGCTCTTTGACTTTGCAGACGCTACGTGGAAGCGCCGCGACAATTCAAACGGAGTAGGTTGGACGCAGCAGAGCGACTATCCAGCCAGTCATTATTCGGGTGGCGAGTTTCCGGGCACTACATGTCCAGGGCCGGCGCACCAGTACGGCCATCAGTGGGACATTCGTACCGCAAACGGTGGCGGCTCAAAGGGTGCTTTCGTCTGCTTCTCGTTCGATGCAATGGGCATCGAGGGTGCGACTGGTACCGGAGCACACCGCATGGACTTGAACACCGGCTTCTGGACGCGGGCGACAGGGAATGGCCCGGTGGCCGGCAGTATCGGTGGTCAGGGTTCGACTTTTTACGACCCTGTCTCGAATCGCTACTACTCGCCTCAAGGCCACCTCGGGGGTAGCACGGCATTGAACTACGTGGACGGTAACGACTGGACTTGGAAGGCGGTCGCTCACGCGAGCGCGCAGGACTTTGGCGGTTGGGTGGTCGCGGGCTTCATTGACCCGGTGCGTCACATGATGGTGCTGTATGACGCATCGGGCCGGTTGCGCGCGATCGATCTCGACAATCTCGGGGCGGGCTACACGACTCTGAGCATTTCGAGCTTGGGCGGCATGTCGATTGATTTCGAGTGCAACTGGGCTTACTACCCGCCAGATGGCTGCTACTACACCGTCAGGTCTTTGGCCGCTGGCATGAACTCGATCGCCAAGATCACGCCACCGCCGTTCACCGGCAACAAATTGGCCGGCACGTGGAACTTCAGCATGGTGGGCCTGAGCGCCACGCTGCGCGGCGCTCACCCGGATTACACGCCGGGCGATGGCGGCGGCGCCAAGCATCACAACCGTTTGATCTACGTTCCCGCGATCCAGCGCCTCGCCTGGCTTGCGGGCGACACCAGCGTTGCTCTCATAAAGCCCTCATGACGACGTATGGTCCATAGCGTTGGGACCATGCTATCCCCCGCTGGTGGCACCGGAGTCACCGAGGTCGCGATCGGTCGCTAGCGCCACTGGCCCTGTCGGGCAAGCTTGTCGCGCAAGCCCGGAAACTGAACTCCGGCAGCGTATGCTTTCTTCGCGTACGTCCGGGCACGCTCGAAGTCGCGAGTATCAACCAGCAAAAGTCCGATGTTGTAGGCGATCAGGGGGTCGTCCGGCGCGTGTTTCTCCGCCTGCTCAAACTTCGCCAGCGCTTCAGCGTTCCGGCCGAGCCGCGACAGATACGTGGCGTAAATCTTTAGGACTTCCGGGTCCGACGGCGTGAATTCAAGAGCGCGCAGCAGATAGCACTCAACGGGAATTCTCACGCCTTTCGGCTGCGGTGACTTGTCTTTCAGGGCGAGTCGAACGAGCGCTGTCAGTGCCCGGTGATGATTGGGCGAATAGCGCACCACGAAATCGAGATCTCCGCCGATCGAACCGGTCATGTCGTTGACCAGATTTTCAACTTCGGCGTTGAAATGATTGAACTCGACCTGAGAGATCCTTAGCTGATCCCGGGGGGAGTTCACGTCGAGGCGCTCATCCTGAAACTCGACCGGACCGCAATCCGCCGCTGCCCGCGCAGGTGCAGCAGCCAGGGTGGCGCTGGCCAGCAGCGCTTGCGCAAGCATCCAAACGGAAAAGCGTTTCATACCAATCATGTCTGCCCGTGTATCAGTGACCGCAAGGCTAAACCACCCATTTGCCGCAAGGAAGGAGCACAAGTACTGACAACGGCGACGGGCTTTGGTTTGCCGTATCTGCGCCCCCAATGACGGGCTTACAACTGTTGCTGCTGCCCAGCTGCGCGGAAAACTCGGTTGCTTGAGCCGTCGACTTTTTGGGATGAGTAACCAAATTCGGCAAGGTACACCGAGACCTCGGGACTGTTGTCTTCCACTATGAGAATCGGATGGTCTCTCGCCAGCAACCCCTTCATTCCCTGCAAAGCAGGTAGCTCGTGCCCTTCGGCATCGATCTTGACAAGGCTGATCGGCTGCGGTGGCGCGAGGCAATCCACGGCAATGCGAAGCACGTTAAGCCCAGACGGTTCCTCCGATAAGTGAGCCGTGTAAAAGTTGTCAAGCCCGGTATCTTCAAATTTCGCGATCTGCATTGCGGAAACGCCATTCAAATCAGACGCGGCTGCGTTGATCAGCGTGACGTTGTTGTGAGGCGTCAGGGCTACGTTGGCAGCCAGCAATTCGAAGGTCTCCGGAACCGGCTCGAAAGAGATGACTCGGCCCTGCGCGCCCACCAACTCCGAAAGCCTCACCGTGTAATGTCCAATATTGGCTCCGATATCCAGTGTCCAGGCACCCGCGTGGACCATCGATGAGAGCAAATCGAATTCGGGCTCATCAGTACGGAAGGTGTGGTTTCGGATCTGCCTGCCAAAATAGCGGCGCTTTAACTCTTGCTGCCATCGCATCGGCAGTCCTGAGGCCAACTTCTTTAGTGTTCGTTGCACGAGATTGATTCCTGTTTCGAATTTCCGGCGACAGTATGCGGTGCTGCAGACGCGCGATATCTGTAGTGTGAATGACAACCGCGGCACGTACGCCTTTGTGTACCCGATCGTCTTAGCAGGAACCAACTAGTAATCTTATGTGCGGCCTCGCCGGGTTCATCACATTCGACCGGCCCGAACGCAGCACGCTCGCACAAATCGCGAGCTCAATGGCCGACACCCTGACGCATCGGGGTCCGGATGATTCAGGCGTGTGGGTAGATCCGACGTGCGGCGTTGCACTTGCCTTTCGGCGCCTGTCGATCATTGACTTGTCACCGGCGGGGCATCAGCCGATGCACTCGGCCAACGGCCGCTACGTGATCGTATTCAACGGCGAGATTTATAACTTTGCCGAACTGCGCAAGGAACTGGAGCAAAGCGGTGAGGCGCC
>JBGSWX010000348.1:0-2054 GCA_041751695.1 Burkholderiaceae bacterium
ACGGCGCCGCCGGAGCCGAGCACGAGCACCGAACAGTCGGAGAATGAAAACTTGAGCCGCTCCCGCAGGTCGCGCACGAAGCCGATGCCGTCGGTGTTGTCGCCGACGATCGTATCGCCGTCGAACTTCAACGTGTTGACGGCGCCGGCAAGCCGTGCGCGCGGCGTCAGATCGTCGGCCAGCTTGGCGGCGTCGATCTTAAACGGCAGCGTGACGTTGAGCCCACCGTAGCCGGCTTCACGCAGGGTCAGCGCCTTGTCTTCGAAGCCGTCAAGCGGCGCCTCGATGCGTTCGTAGGAAAGGTGCTGTTTGGCCTGCTGCGCAAATCGCTGATGAATCTCCGGCGATCGGCTATGCGCGATCGGGTTACCGACAACTCCGTACTTGTCGACGGCGGTCATCTCTGCGTTTTATGGCTTTGCGCTGCGGGTGGCAAGCTGGTCGTTGGTGAAAATCCAGGTACGCGTAATTTCCAGGATATCCGTGTCGCGCGCAATGTCCGGCGGAAAAGGCGGGTACGGCCCCGCCATTTGCACGATTCGCCGTGCAGCGCGGTCGAGGATCTGCGAGCCCGATGTCTGATCGATCATCGCGTCGGCGATCGAACCATCTTTGCGGATGGCCACCGTCATGCGCAACGCGCCATAAAACCGCCCACGCGCATCGTTCGGGTAATTTTCATTGCCGATTCTCTCGACACGGGCGCGCCAGTCTTCGACGTAGCGCGCGTAGCGATACTCGGACGCGCTGGGCATGAAGTGATGCTTGCGCGGACGCTTTTGATAATCCGAAATCTGCTTCGCGATCTCGGCCTGCGCACGCGCCAGTTGCTGGGCCGTTTCTTCATCGGTGCTGCCGCTTTGCGGCTGCTCGGTCGAAGTGTCCTTCAATGGTGTCGGACGCAACTGCAGAGACTCTTGCAGCGTGGCCAGCAGCGCCCTCTGCTCTTCTTCGAGCTGCTGCACATTTTTGCGTGCAGCCTCGAGCGAATCGCCGTCGCGCATCTCGAAGCTGTTGGGCAGCGGCGACGTGCGCCGCCCCGCATCGTTGGCGCCACCGCCGTCGAGATTGTTTTGCGCGAACGCTTCGACCGTGCCGGGTGCACTCGCGCTCTTGGCATTGACCAGGATGATCTCGACCGGTGGGTCGGTTGAGCGCACTCGGAAAAGATCGGGGTCGACGAAGCGGACCGCCAACGCAGTGATGTGCAGGCCGATCGACACCGTCATGGCCATCACGAGCACTTTGTCGCCCAGAAACGAACGCAGTCCGACCATGGGTGCGGCGAGGCTTAGATCAGCCAAGTCCATTCAGCCAAGTCCATTAACTCACGTCCACATTGACTCACGTGCATTTAGCGTTCGCCAGCCTCGTCATAGTTCGCATTAAGCTGCCACAGCGTCAAACGATTGTAGCCAGCACAATCAAGGACGCGTGTGACACGATCGCGCTAGTCTCGTCGCCAGCGATGCAGCCGACACCTTCTAGCCCGGTGGCGCTGACGGTGCGACGGTCGAAAGGTCGAGCGCGCTGTCTTCCGTGTGATCTGCCGGGTGATTAGTCGCCATTTCTGCGCTTTGCTCGGCAACGGCTTGTGGCGAAGCGTCGATCATTTCGACCTCGAGTTCTTCCTCGTCGACATCGACGACGGCCTGCGCTGCCAGCACGCGGTGCACTCGCGCTTCGAGCGTCAGATCGACTGCATCGGTGGCGACGACGTCGAGCTCGAGCCGTTGGCCGCGCGGCAAGTCGGCCAATCCCGGCAGGCGTGTAATGAACGGCACGCCGTCGATGCGCAACACATCGCCCCTGAGCACGGTCGCGTCGAGGCGCGCCAGCCCTTCCTGCTCGAGCCAGCGCAGCGACCAATAGCGCTCCATTTTCTGCTGGAATTCTGCGTACGCCGCGTAGGCCGATTCAAAGCCCGAGACGATGCCGAAGAGTTCCGCGTCGTTCGGCGCGTACGGCGGCGGCTCTCCGCGTACGCAAGCGAGAAGCTGGCGCTGATTGACTAGATCGACATAGCGGCGCAGCGGCGACGTGCACCATGCGTA
>JBGSWX010000349.1:0-4840 GCA_041751695.1 Burkholderiaceae bacterium
AGGCCCGCCGCTGGCGCGAGTACCGCAGTGGTTGCCCCTTTAGGGGCCGACGCCCAGGCAGCGCCGCGCTGCCCAACGCTCGCGGCTGCGACATAACTCCGGACACGAGCGTGCCACGCGCATGAAGCACGCGGTCAAGCATATTCATTTTGTCGGCATCGGCGGCAGCGGCATGTCGGGGATTGCCGAAGTTCTGCTTACGCTCGGATATCGGGTCAGTGGCTCGGACACCGCTTCAACGACGACGACGCGGCGGCTGGCTCAGTTGAGCGCGACAGTCAGTCAGGGCCATCGCGCCGAGAACATCAACGGCGCCGATGCAGTCGTCGTGTCGACCGCAGTCACCGAAGACAACCCCGAGATTGTTGAAGCACGCGCAAAGCGCATTCCGATCGTGCCGCGTGCAGTGATGCTGGCCGAGTTGATGCGTTTGAAGCAGGGCATCGCGATTGCGGGTACGCACGGCAAGACGACGACGACGAGTCTGGTGGCAAGCGTGCTCGCTGCGGGCGGCTTCGATCCCACTTTCGTGATCGGCGGACGCTTGAACTCCGCCGGCGCCAACGCGCGGCTGGGGAGCGGCGACTACATCGTGGTCGAAGCCGATGAGTCCGACGCATCTTTCCTGAATTTGAATCCGGTGATCGCAGTCGTCACGAATATCGACAACGATCACATGGAGACCTACGGGCAGGACTTTGCCCGACTCAAGCAGGCGTTCGTCGACTTCCTGTCGCGCCTGCCGTTCTACGGCCGCGCTGTCGTCGGCATCGACGATGTGAACGTGCGCGAGATCTTGCCGTCGGTGCGCAAGCCGCTGCTGACCTATGGATTTGCCGAGGACGCGCAGGTCCGCGCGTTCGGCGTCCGCGCCGAAGGCATGCAGATGAGGTTTCGCGTCGCGCGTGAAAAGGCCGCCGAACTGGACGTCACGCTGAACTTGCCCGGCGTGCATAACGTGGCCAACGCGTTGGCCGCCGTGGCCGTCGGCACCGAGCTCGGCGTTGCCGATGCGGCGATCGTTGCCGCTCTGAGCGAATTCACGGGCGTCGGCCGCCGCTTCGCCAGCCATGGCGATCTTGCAGCGCCAACCGGCGGCGCCTTCACGCTGATCGACGATTACGGACACCATCCCGCCGAAGCGGCGGCCACGCTGCAGGCGGCGCGTGGTGCATTTCCGGGCCGGCGCATCGTGCTTGCATTTCAGCCGCACCGCTTCACGCGCACGCGCGACAGCTTCGAGGACTTCGTGCGGGTGTTGTCAACCGCCGACGTGTTGCTGCTGGCGGAGGTGTATCCGGCGGGCGAAGCGCCGATCGTCCTCGCCGATGGCCGCTCGCTTTCTCGCGCGATTCGAGTCGCAGGCAAGATCGAGCCGATCTTCGTCGAGTCGATCGACGAGTTGCCCGCCGCCCTGCTGGACGTTGTGCGTGACGGTGACGTGGTGATTGCGATGGGCGCGGGGTCGATCGGTCAGCTGGCGTCGAAGCTGACCGGCGGAGGCGCCGAATGAGCGCCGGCAAATTCGGCAAAGTCGGCGTGCTGTTCGGCGGCCGCTCGTCGGAGCGCGAAGTGTCGATCATGTCGGGCACCGGCGTGTTGAACGCGCTGCGCGCGCGCGGCGTCGACGCGCACGCGTTCGATCCGGCCACGCAGTCGCTCGGCGATCTCGAAGCGGAGAAGTTCGATTGCGCGTTCATCGCGCTGCATGGCCGTGGTGGCGAGGATGGTTCGATTCAGGGCGTGCTCGAGACGCTGCGCATTCCGTACACCGGCAGCGGCGTGCAAGCGTCCGCGATCGCGATCGACAAAGTGTTCACCAAGCGCATGTGGGAGACACACAAACTGCCGACGCCGCGCTATCGATTGATCGAATCAGCCGAGCGCGCGCACCTGAACGAAGTGGCTGACGATCTGCGGCTGCCGCTGATCGTCAAGCCGCCCAACGAGGGATCGACCATCGGCATCTCGCGTGTGCTCGGCTACTCCGAGATGAGTGAAGCGTTCACGCTGGCGCGCAAGTACGACGATGTCGTGCTGGCCGAGGAATTTATCGAAGGCCGCGAGCTGACGTGCGCGATTCTGGGTGAAGGGGGTGACACAGAAGCGTTGCCGCTGGTCGAAATCCGCGCGCCCGACTCAAACTACGACTATCACAACAAGTATTTCGGCGAAGAAACCAAATACCTGTGCCCGGCGCCCATCGACGAAGCGCTGGGCGATGCTATCCGGCAGCTTTCCGTGCGCGCGTACAACGCGCTTGGCGCGCGTGGCTGGGGGCGAGTCGACATCATGCTATCGAAGCGTGACGAGCCTTACCTGCTCGAGCTCAACACATCGCCGGGCATGACGAGCCATTCGCTGGTGCCCATTGCCGCGCGCGCGGTCGGCGTCAGCTACGAAGACCTCGTCGTGCGCATCTTGGCACTGGCGGCGTTGGACGATCGAAGGGTCGCGCAATGAACGCGCGTTCGATGAATCGCCTGGCCGCACTGTGCGTTGCGCTCGTGCTGCTTCTCGTTGCCGGTGCGGCGCTGTCGCGGCTTGCAAAACAGCCGAAATTTCAGCTCAAGCGCATCGACGTGCGGGGCGACTTGCGCCACGTGACCGCCGTCTCGGTCCGTTCCGCATTGGCGGGACGGCTGCGCGGCAACTACTTCACGATGCGGCTCGAAGACACGCGCCGCCTGCTTGAAACGGTGCCTTGGGTCGCGCAAGCGTCTGTGCGGCGTGTGTGGCCCGATCGGCTGATGGTGACGCTGATCGAGCATCGAGCGCTCGGCGTCTGGGCCGACGGCCGGCTGTTGTCGGATCGCGGCGAGCTTTTCGTTGCCAACCCCGACGAAGCGGAGATCTACGGTGCGCTGCCCGAGTTCAGCGGGCCCGACGTCGCAGCGAGGGACGCGGCGCGCCGCTACTACGAACTCTCGGCGCAGTTTGCCGCGTTGTCGCTGCGCATCGACGCGATCGATATTTCCGATCGCAAGGCGTGGTCGCTGCGCGTGTCGGATGAAGCGAGAGAAGCGCCCCCGAGCCGCATCGAACTTGGACGCGACAGCAGCGCGGCCCCGCTGTCGCAGCGCGTGGCGCAAATCATCGCGGCTTATCCGCTGGTCATCGCGCAGTTCGGTGGCGCACCGGCGCGCATCGACGCGCGCTATGCCAACGGCCTGGCAGCCTCGCTCCCGGCGAAGCCGCTTGCAACGAAATCGGCGCGCACGGTTCGGCCATGAGAAGCGAAAGCAAGGATTTGATCGTCGGACTCGACATCGGTACCTCGAAGGTGGTGGTCGCGGTCGCCGAGGTACTCGCCGACGGTCGGTTCCAGGTGATCGGCCTCGGCCAGGCCGAGTCGCAAGGCTTGCGCAAGGGTGTGGTCGTCAATATCGAAGCTACCGTGCAATCGATTCGCCGCGCGCTCGAGGAAGCCGAGCTGATGGCGGCGTGCCAGATCAAGGATGTGTTCACCGGAATTGCCGGCAGCCACATCAAGAGCTTCAACTCGAGCGGCATGGTGGCAGTCAAGGATCGCGAGGTCGCAGCGGCCGACGTGGCGAGGGTCATCGAGACCGCCAAGGCGGTCAACATTCCGACCGATCAGCAGGTGCTGCACGTGCTGACGCAGGAATTCATCGTCGACGGCCAGGAAGACATTCGCGAACCGATCGGTATGAGCGGCGTGCGCCTCGAAGTGCGCGTGCATATCGTCACCGGCGCGGTCAGCGCCGCGCAGAACATCATCAAATGCGTGCGCCGCTGCGGACTCGAAGTGCAGGACCTGATCCTGCAGCCGCTGGCGTCGTCGCTGGCGGCGCTGACCGCCGATGAAAAAGAGCTCGGCGTGGCGCTGGTCGACATCGGCGGCGGCACCTGCGACATCGCGATTTTCACCGGCGGCGCGATCCGGCACACCGCGATCATCCCGATTGCCGGGGATCAGATCACCAATGACATCGCGATGGCGCTGCGCACGCCGATTCCCGACGCGGAAGACATCAAGCTGCGCTGGGGCGTGGCCAAGGAAGTGTTGGCCGACCCGAACGAGAAGATAGAAATTCCCGGGCTCGGCGATCGTGCGCCGAGGATGCTGTCGCGCCAGTCGCTGGCGGCGGTGATCGAGCCCAGGGTCGAGGAGCTGTTCACGTTGACGCAGCAGGTCCTGCGAGAGTCCGGCTACGAAGAACTGCTTTCGTCGGGCATCGTGCTTACGGGAGGCACCAGCATGCTGCCCGGCATGACCGAGCTGGCCGAAGACGTTTTTCTAAAACCGGCGCGCATCGGCTGGCCCAATTACACCGGCTCGCTGTCGGACATTGTGCGCAATCCGCGCTTCGCGACCGCGATGGGGTTGTTGGTCGAAGCGCATTCGCAGCGTGTGCGCGGCAGAAAAATTGCCCAGCAAAGCGGGTCGTTCAAGCAAACGATGAAACGGATGAAGGAGTGGGTCGTTGGGAATTTTTGAAGGGCGGAGCACCCAATGCCAAGCGCGTCAGCACTGCGCTTTTGGCCTTGCGCGTTTCGAATCGCATCACTTGATTTACTCAACTTTGATAGGCAGGAGGCAACATGAGCTTCGAAATTCTTGAGACTGAAACGCGCGGCACGATCATCAAAGTCGTCGGGGTCGGGGGCGCCGGCGGTAACGCGGTCCAGCACATGATCTCGCGCAATGTGCAGGGGGTGGAATTCATCTGCGCCAATACCGATCACCAGGCGCTGGTGCGATCGACTGCGAAGAATATTCTGCAGCTCGGCAAGACGGGCTTGGGCGCGGGCAGCCGGCCCGAAGCGGGGCGCGCGGCCGCCGAGGAAGCGCGTGACCGGATTGCCGACGCGCTGC
>JBGSWX010000350.1:0-2266 GCA_041751695.1 Burkholderiaceae bacterium
TTCGTGTTCGAGCCCGAGCAGTATCAGGAGTTTCTGCGCGACCGGCGCGGCGCGGCGATCGGGCGGCAACTGGCAGACCTCTACGGTTTCAAGATCGGCGACGCGATTCCGCTTAAGAGCGGCATCTATCCCGGCAACTGGGAATTCAATGTGCGCGCGATCTACGACGCCAAGGATGAGACAACGATCACGCGCCAGATGTATTTTCACTACGACTACCTGAACGAGCAGGTCAAGAAGCTTGCGCCAAGGCGAGGGGATTTTGCCGGCGTGTTCGTGGTCGGAATTAACGAAGGGCAGGCGGCACCGAACATCTCGCGCGTGATCGACGCCGAGTTCAAGAATTCGCTGGCGGAAACGCTGACCGAAACGGAGAAGGCGTTCACGCTGGGATTTGTGGCGATGGTCGAGACGATCGTGGTGGCGATCGAAGGCGTTAGTTATATCGTGATCTTGATCATCATGGCGGTGGCCGCCAACACGATGGCGATGACGGCGCGCGAGCGGTTGTCCGAGTACGCGACGTTGAAGGCGCTCGGCTTCAAGCCCGGCGCAGTGGCCGCAATGATCATCGGCGAAGCATTTTTGCTCGCAGCGCTGGGTGCCGGACTCGGGATGCTGCTGACGCCGATCGCGGTCAAAGGCTTTCACGCGGCCACGGTCAGCGTGTTCGCCAAGATGCCGCTGGTGGCGCAGACGTTTTATCTGCAGGCCGCGTGCGCGGTGGCGGTCGGGTTGGTCGCCGGCATCGTGCCTGCGATTCGCGCCGCGCGCGTGAAGATTGTGGACGGCCTGCGCCACGTGGCTTAGGCAGACGCGCCGATGAAGATTCCCACTCACTACATCGCACGCAACCTGTGGGTACGCAAGCTCACGACTGTGCTGACCGCAGGCGGCATGGCACTCGTGGTGTTTGTGTTCGCCGCTGTGCTGATGCTAGACGCCGGATTGAAAGCCACGCTGGTTGCGACCGGATCGCCCGACAACGTCGTCGTGATTCGGCAAGGGGCTCAGACCGAAGTGCAAAGCGGCATCTCGCGTGACCAGGCGGCGCTGATCGAAACGGCGCCCGAGGTCGCGCGTGGCGCCGACGGCCAGCCGCTGGTGTCGAAAGAAGTCGTCGTGCTGAACTCGCTGCCGAAAATCGACGATCTCACCAAGCGCAGCAACGTCGTGGTGCGCGGCTTGCCTGACATGGGGAAAACAATGCGGCCGCAGGTCGACATCGTGCAAGGCCGCATGTTTCGCCCGGGTTCATCGGAGATCGTGGTCGGCCGCTCGGTCGCGCGCGGATTCGCCGGCGTTGAAATCGGCCAGCAATTATCGTTTGCAGCCCGCCAGTGGACGGTGGTGGGCATCTTCGACGGCGGCAAGACCGCGTTCGACTCGGAAATTTGGGGCGATGTCGAACAGATGATGCAGGCGTTCCGCCGCGTCGTGTATTCGTCGGTGATCGCCAAACTTGCAGCGCCCGATCTGTTTACTGCGCTCAAGGCGCGGCTCGACGACGATCCGCGGCTGAAGGTCGACATCAAGCGCGAGGCGCAGTTTTATTCCGATCAATCCTCGTCACTGTCGAACTTCATCACGCTGCTCGGCATGGCGCTGTCGATCATCTTTTCGCTCGGCGCGATGATCGGCGCGACGATCACGATGTATGCGGCCGTCGCTACGCGCACGGCTGAGATCGGCACTCTGCGTGCGTTGGGCTTTCAGCGCGCTTCGATCCTGCTCGCATTCCTGATCGAATCGCTGGCGCTGGCGGCCGTCGGCGGAATCGTCGGGTTGATCGCCGCCAGCTTCCTGACCGCGATCACCGTGTCGACCACCAATTTTCAATCGTTCTCCGAGCTGGCGTTTGCCTTCACGCTGACTCCGGGCATCGTGCTGTCCGCGTTGATATTTTCGCTGGTGATGGGTTTCGTCGGCGGATTCTTGCCGGCGATCAAGGCCAGCCGAATGAAGATCGTCGACGCGCTGCGCGCTGACTGAGCTCTAAGGTCTTCTGCGGCGCTACCGCGAGTCCTGAATCGCGCGACCCGGGGACCGCGCCGTGCGATCCATCCGGCAACGCGCGACGATGACTCGCGAGCATTTGCTCGCCTATCTGGAGTCATGCATGCGAATCTTCACTTCTCTGGCTGCTAGTGCCGCTCTCTTGACGACCGGCTGCATCGTCGTTCCGTTGAACGCCGACGGTAGTGCTGCGTATCCGATTAGCGGTGCGCCACACGCGCCGGTCATCGTTTCCGCGCCGGTGCAACAA
>JBGSWX010000351.1:0-5785 GCA_041751695.1 Burkholderiaceae bacterium
GCGCCGGGATCTGGCGCGGCGCGGGATCGACGACCTTGATTAGCGACGCCCTACCCGCCGCCGCGTCGACCGTCTGCGGAAACAGCTTGGCCGGCAGATCAAGATAGACGCCGCCCGGACGACCTGAGACTGCGGCGCGGATCGCCCGCGCCACGCCCACGCCGATGTCTTCGGCGTGAAGAACGCGGAACGCGGCCTTGGCATGCGGCCTGGCGATGGCAAGCTGGTCCATCTCCTCGTAGTCGCCCTGCTGCAAATCGACAATCTCGCGCTCGCTCGAGCCGCTGATGAGAATCATCGGAAAGCAGTTGGTGGTGGCATTCGCGAGCGCCGTTAGTCCGTTGAGAAATCCGGGGGCGGACACCGTGAGGCAGATGCCCGGTTTACCCGTCATGAAGCCGGCGATGGAAGCGGCGTACCCGGCGTTCTGCTCATGGCGGAAGGAGATCACGCGCAGTCCGGCACGCTGCAGCTTGCGCGTAAGGTCGGTAATCGGGATGCCGGGCAGACCGAAGGTCGTATCGATACCGTTCAGCTTGAGGGCCTCGATGACGAGCTGAAAGCCGTCGATCTCCTGTATCTCCTGCAACTGAGCATTGCTCTCGCCACTGGCGATTCTTGGCGTTTCGCCGGCGGTCGTTGTCGTGGGTTTGGCTGCAATGACTGAAGACATCGTTCGTCCCGTTAGTGAATATCCGGTTCGGCGCTCTGCGTCATCTGCCTGCATCGCCTATGACGCAAACCCGTTCGGCGGGGAGAACGCGTCTCGTTCGGCGGCCGGCGACGCACGGCTGAGGCAGACAGATTGCGAAAATTCATCCTATAGTATTGACTTCGGCCGGGTCATTGATGCGTGTCAATTTTCCCGCGCCTTAGCCTGCATTGCGCTGAGAGCATCCAACAACAAGGACAAGAACGTGCCAGTCATTGCTATGACCCGGGAAATGGGCAGCCTGGGAAGAGATGTCGCCGAAGGTCTGGCTAAAGAGCTGGGGTTGAAGCTCATTTATCACGAGATCGTCGACAGCCTGGTCGAAAAGATGCACATGCCGCAGAGCGCCGTACTCCGTTGCCTGGAGGGAAAACCAAAATTGCTCGAACGCTTGCGGGTCGATATGGAGGTGCTGTCGCTGTACACCGCCGAAGAAGTCTTCGATCTCGCGACCCAAGGCAACCTCATGATCCGCGGCTGGGGGGCAACTTACCTGTTGCGCCCCGTTTCGCATGTCGTTTGCGTCAGGTTGTGTGCGCCGATTGAACTGCGGGCAAAACGCATCATGGAGCGAATGGGGATAGACGATCCGGCAATCGCCCTGGAAGAAGTGAGGCGCAACGACACGGCGCATGCTAGCGCCATGCAGCGCCGGTTCGGGGTGAACTGGGAGGACCCCGTGCACTACGACGTTGTCCTCAATACGGGCCAGTTTTCAGTCGCACATTGCATTGACCAGATCAAGGATCTGCTCGCGCTTCCTGCGTTCCACGAGACCCCTCAGTCGCGCGCGCACCTTCTGAATCTAGCGCTGTGCGCGCATGTCTCTGCCGCCTTGAAAGATAGTCCTGAAACTTCCCGGGTCAGAATCAGCGTAGGGGCTGAAAACGATGCGGAAGCGGGGCATTTAGTATTGCGCGGCCTCGTGTTGCATGATGCCGAAAAACATTTGGTCGAAGCGCTGGCTTCCAGAGTCCCTGGGGTCAGATTGGTAGAAAATCAGTTGAGACTGATGACGCCTCGCTTCGTCCTTGATGTTCATGATGGATAAACGAGGCAATCGCTGCCGGCCGAGTGGCCGCTTCTCGTGATCAGCGGTTTCTCCGTTCTCGGCGGAAGCTTTCCGGTTGCTCTCGCGACAGCATTACATGGTGGGCGGCCCTGACCAGCGGGATCTCGCCTTTCTGCGGATGCGCCATTAATGAGTCTCGTCGCGACCCATCCCGAAAGAACGCACCTTCGCGCGCAACTGAACGAGAACGTTGTTCTCAAGCAGATGGCGGCCGGTGCGATGCAGGAATTGGAACCATTGCTGTCCGTGGTCGATTGCCGTAAGGGCGAATGTTTGATCCGGCAGGGCGCACTTGATATGGAGCAGTACTTCCTGCTCGATGGGATACTGAAACGAGTTGTCGCGAACCATCAAGGCAGGGAGATGATTCTGCGTTTCACCGACGCAGGTGCGATAGAGACAAGTTATGCCGCGTGGCGGCTCGACACTCCGGTGCCGTACAGCATCATGACGGTCACGAAAGCGCGGGTTGCGAAGCTGCCCCTGCCGCAGTGGGTCGCGTTTTTGGACCGCCACACCGACCTAAAGCAGATATTCGAGTTCGAAGTCATGCACTTGATGAGCGAGATCATGGCGCACACGATCACGCTGCATCTGCTCGATGCGCCCGGGCGCGTGCTTCGCTTTATGCGTAAGCACCCTGAACTGGCGGACCGCGTTCCGCAAAAAGAACTAGCGTCGTATTTGAATCTGTCGGCCGAAACGCTTTCGCGGCTAGGCAGAGCGCACCGCGCGCACGCGGGCGAGACCGCGCCCGATTAGCGGCCAGAACAGCATCACCAGCGCGAGCGCGGTAATGCCGCCGACGAGCCAGTTGGAAAAGAACACTCGCACATCGCCCTGCGAAATGATCATCGACTGGCGAAATGAGTCCTCGGCCCGATCGCCCAGCACCAGCGCCAGCACCAGCGGCGCGAGCGGATAGTCGAGCTTCTTGAACACGTAGCCGATCACGCCGAACAGCAGCATCAGCCAGATGTCGAGCATCGCGTTGTGCACGGTGTACGCGCCGATCGCGCAGATCACGATGATGATCGGAGCGATGATCGAAAACGGAATGCGCAGGATCGCGGCGAACAGCGGCACACACGTAAGGACGATCAGCAGTCCGGCGATGTTGCCGAGGTACATGCTCGCGATCAGCCCCCAGACGAAGTCTTTCTGCTCGACGAACAGCAGCGGTCCCGGCTGCAGTCCCCAAATTAACAAGCCGCCAAGCAGCACCGCCGCTGTGGGCGACCCCGGGATGCCGAGCGCGAGCATCGGCAGCAACGCGGACGTGCCCGCCGCATGTGCCGCTGTCTCCGGCGCCACCACACCTTCGAGCTGACCCGTGCCGAACTTGGCGCCGTCGCGCGACATGCGCTTGGCAACGCCGTAGCTCATGAACGACGCCGGCGTCGCGCCGCCCGGCGTGATGCCCATCCAGCAGCCGATCGCGCAACTGCGCAGCGACGTCAGCCAATACTTCGGCAACTTGCGCCACGTTTCGAATACGACCTTCGGGTTGATTTTGGCGGTCTTGCCCGTGAACGCCAGGCCTTCCTCCATCGACAGCAGAATCTCCCCGATCCCGAACAGGCCGATCACCGCGATCAGGAAATCGAAGCCGCGCAGCAGCTCGATAAAACCGAAGTTCAGCCGCAGCTGTCCGGTCACCGTATCCATGCCGACGGCCGCCAGCGCGAAACCGAGCATCATCGATGTCAGCGTCTTCCACGGCGATCCTTTGCCCATGCCGATAAAGCTGCAGAAGGTGAGCAGATAGACCGAGAAAAATTCCGGCGGCCCGAATTGCAACGCGAATTGCGCGACCAGCGGCGCCAGGAAAGTGATCATCACGACCGCGACGAAGGCGCCGACGAATGACGACGTAAACGCGGCCGTCAGTGCTTCACCCGCGCGCCCTTGCTGCGCCATTGGATAGCCGTCGAACGTCGTTGCTACCGACCACGGTTCGCCGGGAATGTTAAACAGTATCGAGGTGATCGCGCCGCCGAACAGCGCTCCCCAATAGATGCACGAGAGCATGATGATCGCCGAGGTCGGCGGCATCGTGAACGTGAGCGGCAACAAAATGGCGACACCATTGGCGCCGCCCAGACCCGGGAGCACCCCGATGATGACGCCGAGCACGATGCCGATCATCATCAGCATCAGATTGAACGGCGTCAGCACGACGGCAAAGCCTTGGAACAGGGCGTTTAGCTCGACCAAATGCCCTCCGGGTCAGTATCCGAGAAAACCCAACGGGTTAAGCACGCCCTTGAACAAAGGCACCTTGAACCACACTTCGAACATCAGAAAAAAAATGACATTGATGACCAAACCGACGGCGATGCTCTTCCACCACGAGTACTTGCCGAGCCAGATCATGAAGATCGCGATATAGATCGCCGACGCGACATACAGTCCGACGAATTTGACGCTCAGCACATACACCGCTGCCGGCAGCAGCACTGTCAGCACGCGCTTGAACGGCCCCCATAAGACGAATGGTTTGCCCGCGCCGGACTTCGCGAGCACTGTCTGTGCCACCGTGACCACGCTCGCCACGCAGATCAGCAGGCCGATGTAGAACGGAAAGTAGCCCGATTGCGGGCCATCGCTGCCCCACTTCGAGCCCAGCCGGTAGCTGTCGAAAACCACGATCGCGCCGAGTATGAACAGGACCAGCGCGACTGCGATTTCGACGGTGCGCGTTGAAACACTCGTGCGATCACCGCCAGCAGACGACTGCTTGTCATCCATAGGCGACCTGGTGCTTGTACGTCGCTAGCGATTCGACCGTTCGAGCGAGCGCCAGGCGAAGACCGCGCGTAACGCGCGGCCCTCGCCCCCGCTCATTGCGGCTTGGCCAGGAAGCCGGCTTCGCGCATCAGCTCGCGATGTATGCCCTCGGTTTTCTCGACCCATTTCGCGTACTCCGGGCCGCTCATAAAGGTTGGGTTAAACGCGCCGTCTTCCATGAATTTCTTCCACTCCGGTGTTTCGCGCACTTTCTTGAACAAGTCGACGTAGTAATCGACCTGATCCTTGCTGACACCGCCCGGCATGAAGATGCCGCGCAGCATCACGTAGTCGGTCGGCACACCCGACTCCTTGCAGGTCGGAATATCGTTCCACGACATCGTGTCGGTCACCTTGGTCTTATATGGCATGCGCTCGTCATCGAACACGCACAGCGGACGCAATTTTCCGGCACGCCACTGGGCGACCGCTTCGATCGGATTATTTACGGTCGAATCAACGTGCTTGCCGACCAGTTGCACCGCGACGTCGCCGCCGCCCTTGAACGGAACGTAAGTGAATTTCACGCCGGCCGCCTTCTCGATCGCGACCGTGATGATCTGGTCTTCCTGTTTCGATCCGGTACCGCCCATGATCTTGGCGGGATTCGCACCCTTGGCTGCGGCGAGATACTCCTTCGCGTTCTTGTACGGCGACTCGGCGTTGACCCACAGCACGAACTGGTCGAGCGCCAGCATCGACACCGGCGTCAGGTCTTTCCAATTGAACGGCACGCCCGTCGCGAGAGGCGTCGTGAACAGGTTCGACAGCGTGATGATGATCTTGTGCGGATCGCCCTTGGCTTCTTTCACCGCCAGGAATCCCTCGGCTCCCGCGCCGCCCGATTTGTTGACGACGATCAGCGGTTGCTTCGCCAGATTGTTCTTGGTGATGACGCCTTGCAGTAAGCGCGCCATCTGGTCGGCGCCGCCGCCGGTGCCGGCGGGGACAACAAACTCTACGGGCTTGGTGGGTTCCCACGCTGCAAACGCTGCCGGTGCAAGTGTTGCGAAGGTGCCCGCGGTCAGCGCGCATGCAGCGCGCTTCAGTGTCGCTGGAAAATGTCTGGCCATTTCAGTCTCCCAAATGTATTTATCAACGTTCTTCGCCGCTTCGACTGCGGGTTCTGTGGTGCTTGGACCCATCATCGTCCCAAATTCAGGCGCGAGTAATTGATCTCGGGCAATTTCCGCACCTGACCAACGCCGGTT
>JBGSWX010000352.1:0-1839 GCA_041751695.1 Burkholderiaceae bacterium
GCATTCGTTGTACGCCAATATGCATCGGCTCGACACCAGCGGCGCCGATCGTCTGCTCATTGCTGCGCCACCGGGCGGCTCCCAATGGGAAGCCATCCACGACCGGCTGCGGCGCGCTGACACAAAAAAAAGCACGGCAAAAGAGCGCGCAGGGTAAGTGCGGCTATGATTCCGCGGCGCTCGGGAGCACGCGCAGAGAGACGGGCGGCACACCGAAGCAAATCACCAATAATGAGATCCATCGGAGACAACATGATCGACATTCGCCTGTTTCAGAATAGGACGGCGTACACGAGGGCGGCGCGCATTTTTGCCGCCATCGCTGCTGCAGCCTTCATCGCTTCGTGCGGCGGCAGCGACGACGATCCGCCGCCGCAGCCAGCGCTGTTTTCGACCACAGTCGTCTTTGGATCCAGCCTGAGCGACACTGGCAATGTCTGCCCAACCTCAACCACCACGGGCTGCCCGCCAGTCCCGCCGTACGCGAGCGGCCGCTTTTCGAATGGCTCGCTATGGATCGAGTTGCTCGCTTCACGTTATTCGGCATCGGTGACCCCCTCGACAGCGGGTGGTAACAACTTCGCTTACGCAGGCGCGCGTACAGGCACGGTGCCCGGCGCCGGCACGGTTCCCGGTACCGCTGCGACGGTGCCGAGCCTGGTTGCGCAACTGGACCAGTACTTTGCTCGCGCGGGCTTCGTAGCGAGCGCGCAAACGCTGTTCGTCGTGGAGGGCGCGACCGTCGGCAACAACATTTCCGATGCCCTCACTTTGTCGGCCGCCAACCCATCGCAAGCGACCACGATCTCGACCAATGTGCTGACACAAGCCGTGACCGACGTCGTGACGGTGATCAACCGGCTGTATGCCTCGGGCGCGCGCAACATCGCTGTTCTCAACAGCACCGACATCGGCCGCACTCCGCAAGTACAAGCGATCAACGTGGCCAGCCCGGGTGCTGCTGCAGCAGCCACGCAGTTATCGAATCAGTTCAACGGCGCGCTCGCGCAGCAGGTTGCGCAGATACGCGCCGCGTCACCTGGATTGAATATTTATCTGATCGATTTTGGCGCACTCACGAACGAGATCGTTGCAGCGCCGGCCTCGTTCGGGTTCGACAACGTTACTGCGCCCTGCTTCAATCGGCTGGCGACGCCGCCAACGGTGTGTTCGACGCCGAACACGTACGCTTACTGGGATCCGTTCCATCCGACCGCAGCGGTCGGCGTAGTTCTTTCAAACCGCGCAGCAGCGACGATCGGGCGTTAAATCGACTTGCCGAGAGACGGCGCCTGCGGGCGCCGTTTGTTCTCGCTAAACCCCCAGATATCGCGCCAGCTTCTCCGGCGCGAGTGCCAGGTGGGCCGACTCGCCTTCCACAACGACGCGGCCTTTTTCCAGCACAACGCAGCGATCGGTGTGCGCGAGCACCGAGCGATAGTTGCGATCGACGATTAGCGACGCGATGCCGGTGGCGCGAATCGCGCCGATGATGCGCCAGATGTCGCGCACCACCAGCGGCGCCAGGCCCTCGGTCGCTTCGTCGAACAGCATCACATCGGGATTGGTCATCAGCGCACGGCCGATCGCCAGCATCTGCTGTTCGCCGCCCGACAATTGCGCGCCGCCGTGATGCAGCCGCTGTGACAAGCGAGGGAACGTCTGCATTACTCGCTCGAGCGACCAATCGCGCCGGCCGTTGACGCCAGGCCGCGCCGCCATCAACAGGTTCTCACGCACCGACAGATTTGGAAAGATGCCGCGCCCCTCGGGCACGTAGCCGATGCCCAGCCGCGCGATCCGATCGGGACGCGCGCGCGTGCAGTCGCTGCCGCGAAT
>JBGSWX010000353.1:0-2029 GCA_041751695.1 Burkholderiaceae bacterium
TCGAATCCGAGCTGTGGTTAAACGCTCGCGTAACCGTTCGGGCTCACAGCGTCACGAGCATGAGCCGTTGCATCGATCCCGCTTTTTGCGAGCTACGTTACCCACGCGACTCACGGCTAATCGATCTGATGCAACGGAAGTGAGTTTGATACATACAAGGCTAAAGCTTTTTTTGCTTAACAGCCCCGGCGTTGCTCCGTTCCTCGGGCGACGCCCCGAAGGCAGGGCACCTCCGCCCAACGCTTGCGCGTCGGAACATTCTCTCTTTTGTGGGGTAAAGAAAAAACACCTCATGCGAGCAGTGTCGCAACAGCAGCGGCTGGCGCAGCTGCATGGCCCCGGTCCGCAAACAGTCATTGCTCCACCTGCACGTCAGTCACCCACATCAATTCACACGACCCTCCTCCGGTGTCATCGCGCGTCAGCGATGAGCGCCAGCTCCATCCGTCGCTGTGCCGCACGTTGATCAGGTGGCCGCTGAGTTTGACGACGGCACCTTTGCGTATATTGAGAAGACGATCCTTGACGGCATCGTCGGCGGGCACGAGGTGCGTATTCGCCGACGTTCGCGCCATGATTGTCGGGTCGATGGGCGGGGAGCCTTCCCAACGGAAGTGATACCAGCGATTGCTTTGACTGATGCTCAATTTGTCGAGCACAGCGGCGTCCGACATTGGCCCCCAGCCAAGCGCGAAATCGACCGGCGAGAGATCGGCCTCGCGGCCGATTCGGTATCGCTCGACCGATAGGACGCGCGCGCGCACTTCGTAGCTTGCAACCGGCTCGATGATGTAGCCCGCGCGCTGTAGAGCGGAGTCGTCCACCCTCGATTGAGCGGGAGTTTCGGCGACCGGGCCGCTCTTTGAAACTCGTCGGTCCGCCGCGCGGTCGTACAGAAAATAGCCGGCACACGCCGCCATCAGCAGACCGACCAACCAGGGCTTCAGGCGCTCCGGAATCACCAGCGACTCAACTTGCTATCGGATTGCCTTTGTAGGGCAACTCGCCGATAGCCGTGCCGATGAACAGCGGCGGCTTAGCAAGCGACTTTGCGCTTCGTTACGCCCGCCGCACCGCGACGTCGACGTCCATTCCGATGTAGTCCGATGGATCGCCGAACCAACTGCCGGTCAACGGCGCAGCGAGCTTGGGATCGCGCGCGAACGCAACGCGAATCAGGTTGGTGGCCCTGAACACTGCGTTGGTTGGATCAAATGGCACCCAGCCGGCGCCCGGCAAGTACACATCGAGCCATGCATGCGTCGCGCCGGCGCCGACCACGCCGGCGCCAAGCCCGGTGTCCAGCGCGGGGTCGTACAAGTAGCCCGAGACGAAGCGGCCTGCCATGCCCAGGCGCCGCACCGCTTCAATCATCAACAGCGCGTAGTCGCGGCAGCTGCCGGAACCGCGCGCTAGTGTTTCATCGGGCGTTTGCGTGCCTTCTTCGTCGCGCACTTCGTACTTGAGCCCGCTCTTGATCGCGTCGGCCATCGACATCAGCGTTTCTTTCGTATCGGGCCGTGCGCCCTGCAAGAAAAACGGGCGCATCCACTCGTACAACCTGCCGTCCGGATCGGGGTAGTGCGGCTCGAGCATCGCACTTAGATCGCGCCGCTCCTCGCCGCTGTAGTCAAACGGCCAGCGCTGCGCGTGCGGTGCGAGCGGCAAATCCTGCGCGCTGTTCACACGGTGCTGCTCGATCTTGAACCGGCACTCGAGTTTCAGCTCGGCTGCGGCCGCTTGCGGCGTGACCAGGGTGACCGAGTTGGATTGCGTGTCCTGCATCCAGTCGATGCGCGCTGGCACGTTGACGTTGATGGCCGCTTCGATGACCTGCACGTCGTGACCCTCGCGCGGGCGGAACATCAAGCGATGCTGACCGAAGCGCACCGGCTTTCGATAGTGATAGGTCGTGACGTGCTCGACCGCCAGCGAATTCGCCGGGCCTGCGACTAGCGGTATGGCGGCCACTGATTCACTCAAGCCCGGTCTGTTCCGGCAGTCCGAACATCAGGTTCATGTTCTGCAC
>JBGSWX010000354.1:0-2047 GCA_041751695.1 Burkholderiaceae bacterium
TGGCATGCTGCGCACCGAAACCGGAATTCACCGGCTGGTACGCAAGTCGCCGTTCGATTCGAACGCGCGCCGCCACACGTCGTTTGCCAGCGTGTTCGTGTATCCGGAAGTCGATGAGACGATCGAAGTCGAAGTCAATCCGGCCGACCTGCGCGTCGACGTCTATCGAGCCTCAGGCGCCGGCGGGCAGCACGTCAACAAGACCGAATCCGCCGTGCGCATTACGCATCTGCCGACTAATATCGTCGTGCAAAGCCAGAACGATCGCAGCCAGCATCGCAACCGCGCCGAAGCGATGGCGATGCTGAAGTCGAAGTTGTACGAACGGGAGCTGCGCAAACGGCAGGCACAGCAGACCGCGCTCGAAGACTCGAAAACCGATATCGGCTGGGGCCACCAGATCCGCTCATACGTGCTCGACCAATCGCGCATCAAGGATCTGCGCACCAATGTGGAAGTCGGCAACACGCAGGCAGTGCTCGACGGCGATCTGGACGATTTCATCGAGGCAAGCCTGAAGCAAGGCGTCTGATGGACAGACTTCGCTCGTTAACCATTCTGACCGGCGCTTCGCGCGGACTCGGTGCGGCGATGGCCGAACAGTTGCTGACCCGCAGTGCGTTGCTACTGACGATGTCCCGCAAACCGAATCGGACGCTTGACGCCAACGCCAACGCGGCGGGTGCAACGCTAGAGCAATGGTCGATCGATCTGGCCGACGGCGTTTCGGCCGCGGCTCGACTCGAAGCATGGCTGGGAGATCACGAAGATTCGTTTTCCTCCGCCACGCTGGTCAACAACGCGGCTCTGGCAGGCGAAGCGCGGCCGATCGACGAAGCCGACGCTGACGAGCTGGCCGCCGTGTTGCGGGTCGGGCTCGAAGCGCCGATGTTGCTGACAAGTGCGTTTCTGCGTGCAACGCGAGTGTGGAACGTTCCGCGCAAGGTGCTCAACATTTCGTCCGGCGCGGGCAAGAAGCCCTTGACCGGCACGGCCGCGTACTGCGCGGTCAAAGCGGGACTCGATCATTTTTCGCGTGTCGTGGCACTCGACGAAGCGCGTCGTCCCAGTCCCGCAATGATCGTCTCACTGGCGCCCGGAGTCATCGACACCGACATGCAAACCGCGCTGCGCGACTCCGATCCTCAAGCGTTTCCCAGCCAACCTCAATTTGCAGCGATGAAGGCGCAGGGCCAACTGACATCACCGGCCGATGCTGCGATCAAAGTCCTCGCTTACCTCGCCCGCCCGGATTTCGGCCGCCATCCGGTGGCTGACGTACGCGACGCATGACACTCCGATGAGTGAAGCTAAGGTTCCGCCGCCGGCGCCGCCCGATGAGAACCAGATCATCGCCGAGCGGCGCGCCAAGCTTGCGGCCCTACGCGCGGCGGGCCCCGCATTCCCGAACGATTTCCGGCGCACGCATCTGGCCGATGAGCTGCACCTGAAGTACGGCGCGCGTGAGCGCGACACGCTGGCGCAGGAAAACATCGAAGTGGCGGTTGCCGGCCGCATGATGTTGAAGCGGTTGATGGGCAAGGCCAGCTTCGCGACGGTGCAGGACGGCAGCGGCCGCATTCAGTTCTACATCGCCGACGATGACACTGGCAAAGCCGCGCACGATGAGTTCAAGCGCTGGGACATCGGCGACATCATCGCTGCGCGGGGCGTCGTGTTCAAGACGCTGAAAGGCGAATTGAGTATTCGTTGCACCGAGCTGCGTCTGCTCACCAAGTCACTGCGCCCTTTGCCCGACAAGTTCCACGGTCTTGAAGACCGCGAGCTTCGCTATCGCCAGCGCTATGTCGATCTGATGATGAGCGAAGAGACGCGTGGCGTGTTCATCAAGCGCAGCAAGGTGATTACCGCAATGCGCGACTTCATGGTCGCCGACGGTTTTCTGGAAGTCGAAACACCGATGTTGCAGATCATCCCGGGCGGCGCTGCGGCCAAGCCTTTCGTCACTCACCATCATGCGCTCGACGTCGACATGTTCCTGCGCATCGCGCCCGAGCTTTTTCTAAAACGCTTGGTCGTCGGAGGC
>JBGSWX010000355.1:0-1526 GCA_041751695.1 Burkholderiaceae bacterium
TTGCTGATGATCGCGCTGGCCGGAGCGGTAGCGCTGGAATGCGCCGAGCAGCAGGTTGTCTGCAACGCTCATCTCGCCGAACAACTCGCGCCGCTCGGGGACCAGCGTCATACCGGCGGCGACCATTTGCTCGATTGAGACTTCGGCGGCGTTTACGGCTTGGCCATCGAAGCGAATCGATCCGAGTGTGCTGCCGTTGGTCGGTAGCGCGCCGATGATCGCCCCGAGCAGCGTTGTCTTGCCCGCGCCGTTGGGTCCGATCACGGTGACGATCTGGCCTTGCCCGACGTTCAAGCGCGCGCCGACGACTGCGGCGACCTTGCCGTATGCGACCGACAAGTCCGCGACTTCGAGAACGGGCGCTGCACTCATGCGGCGTCCTTTTCATCGACGCCGCCCAGGTACGCCTCGATCACGCGCGGATCGCGCTGCACGTCGGCGGGCGTGCCTTCGGCAATCTTCTGGCCGAAGTCCATCACGTAGACGCGATCCGCAAGCGTCATCACGAAGTCCATGTCGTGCTCGACCAGCAGCACACCGAGCCATTCTTCGCGCAGCTTGCGCAGGAGTTCAGCGAGCGAGCGCTTTTCGAGGTAGCGCAGCCCGGCCGCCGGCTCGTCGAGCAGCAGCAGCTTCGGATCGGACGCCAGCGCGCGTGCGATTTCGAGCGTGCGCTGCTTGCCGAGCGGCAACGATCCCGCTTCATCATTGATGTGCTCGCCAAGTCCGACGCGCTCGAGCTGACGCGCCGATTCGCTGAGCAGACTCGCTTCGCCGCGCCGGTCGAGACGCCACGCACCTGCGATCACACCGACAATCAGGCCCGGATGCTCGCGCCGATGTGCGCCGATCGCAACGTTATCGACCACGCTCATCTGCGGCAGCAACCGCACGTGCTGAAATGTTCGGCTCAGACCCAGCTTGGCGATGTCGCGCGATTCGCTTTTGGTGACGTCGCGCCCGCGAAAACCCACCGTGCCTGAAGTCGCGTCGAGCACGCCCGAGATCACGTTGAACATCGTGGTCTTGCCCGCGCCGTTCGGCCCGATCAGCGCGACGATCTCTCCCGCGCGCACCGTGAGACTCATCCGATCGACGGCAACGAGTCCGCCGAAGCGCTTGGTGACTTCCTGCACGTCGAGCAGAGTCTCACCGCGCGCGACCGACGGCTGCTGCGACAAAGTCGATGACCGATCGAAGCGCGCCGGCGCCGACCTTCCGGACAGGCGTCGTGTGAGCGCCGGCCACAATCCCTCGGGCGCGCGCTGCAGGATCACGATCATCAGCATGCCGAACACGATCGTCTCGTAGTTGCCGGCCTGGCCGACGATCTGCGGCAGCCAGTCGCGCAGCCACTGATTCGACACGGTGATCACCGACGATCCGAGCACCGCGCCCCACACGAAGCTCGCGCCGCCGATCACCGCCATGAATAGGTACTCGATCCCCGCGTGCAGCGAGAACGGCGTCGGGTTAACGAAGCGCTGCATGTGCGCGTACAGCCAGCCCGACGCGCACGCCATCAT
>JBGSWX010000356.1:0-2281 GCA_041751695.1 Burkholderiaceae bacterium
AGCGATGGACGCGCTCGATGAAGAAGGCGACGATTGGCGCCTGAAGGGCCCGCTCGTCGTGCGTTGGAATCTGGCGGCAGGCCTGCGATACGAAGAAGCCCGCACGCGCTACGCGCCATTCGATCGGCTGGTTGACCCCGACATTCCAACGCGCGGCACGCTGGCGCATCTGATCCATGTGGCGATCAAGAGCGATCAGCCGAGCTACATCATCGCGAACAACAAAGCCGAGGGAAGCGCGCCGTTGACGTTGACCGAGTTGGCGAAGGCGGTTGTGCGCTAGCGAGCGGTAACGCGCAGACGCAACGCATTGGCGATCACCGAGACCGACGACAGCGCCATCGCCGCCGATGCGATGATCGGGCTCAACAACCAGCCGGTCAGCGGATACAAGACACCGGCGGCGAGCGGCACGCCGGCAGCGTTGTAGACAAACGCGAAGAAAAGATTCTGCCGGATGTTGCGCATCACCGCGCGCGAGAGCAGGCGCGCACGCACGATGCCGTTCAAATCTCCTTTGACCAGCACGATGCGCGCCGATTGCATCGCGATGTCGGTGCCGTGTCCCATCGCGATGCCGACGTTGGCTGCCGCGAGCGCGGGGGCATCGTTGATGCCGTCCCCCGCCATTGCGACGATGCGCCCTTGTGCCTGCAGTTCCTTGATCAGTGCGTTCTTGTCGGCGGGCAACACTTCGGCGCGAAAATCGGCGATGCCCAGCTTGGCAGCCACTGCTGCTGCTGTCGCCGTGCCGTCACCGGTGGCCATCACTACCCGAACGCCGGCGGCGTTTAGCGCAGCGATAGCGGACGGAGTGGTCGACTTGATCGGATCAGCAATCGCGACTAGCCCGAGCAAGCGGTTCTCAACGCCGACGAAAACAACTGTGTTGCCTTCGCTGCGAAGTCGATCCGCCTGCGGGCTGAGTGCAGCGAGATCGATGCCCGCCTCGCTCAAGAAGCGCGCGCTGCCCAGGAGGGCGCGGCCTGCCGATGCTGTGCCTTGCACGCCACGGCCCGTGACCGATTCGAATGCGCTGATAGCGGTCGGCACCACGTCGCGCTCTTTCGCCGCCGCGAGAATCGCCTGCGCGAGTGGATGCTCGCTCGATACCTCCAGGCCTGCAGCCGCCGCGAGCACTTCGCTCTCGCTTACGCCTTCGGCAGCAGTGACGCCGACTACGCGCGGCTTGCCTTCGGTCAGCGTGCCGGTCTTGTCGACCACCAGCGTGTCGACCTTCTCCATCAGTTCGAGCGCTTCCGCATCACGTATCAGCACACCCATCTGCGCGCCGCGACCGACGCCCACCATGATCGACATCGGTGTCGCCAGGCCGAGCGCACACGGGCACGCGATGATCAACACGCTCACTGCAACAACCAGCGCGTTGACAAAGCGCGGCTCGGGGCCGACGGCAGTCCACACCACTGCCGCGAGCAGCGCGATCAGCACTACAGCCGGCACGAACCAGCTGGCGACGATATCTGCGAGTTTCTGGACCGGCGCGCGCGTGCGACCCGCCTCGGACACCATCTGCACAATTTGCGCCAGCAAAGTATCGGCGCCGACGCGTTCGGCGCGCATTACAAAACTGCCGGTCTGATTGACTGTCGCACCCGTTACCTTTGCGCCTGATTCCTTGGTCACGGGCAAAGGCTCGCCGGTCATCATCGATTCGTCGATGTTCGAGCGGCCTTCGAGCACGACGCCATCGACCGGCACCTTGGCGCCCGGCCGCACGCGCAACCGATCTCCCGCATGCACCTGGTCGAGCGCGACTTCACGCTCCTGGCCGTCGGCGTCGATGCGCAGCGCCGTGGGCGGAGCGAGTTCGAGCAGCGCGCGGACCGCAGACGAAGTTTGCGAACGTGCGCGCAACTCGAGCACCTGGCCGAGGATCACCAGCGTCGTGATGATCGCCGCGGCTTCGAAGTACAGCGGCGGCGCGCCATTCATCATGAATGCGGCGGGCAGCAGCTGCGGAAACAACAGCGCAAAGACACTGAAGCCGTAAGCCGCCGCGACGCCGATCGCGATCAACGTGAACATGTTAGGGGAGCGATTGACGATCGACCGCCAACCCAGCTTGAAGAAGAAAGCTCCGCACCACAGCACGACAGGCGTGGCGAGCACGAACTGCGTCCAGCCGAACCACGGTCCCATTGCGGCGATCAACCGCTGATGCAACCCGGGCGCAAACTCGGTCATCGCCATTAGTGCGATCGGCAGCGATAGCGCGGCAGCGATCCACAATCGGCGCGTCATCGTTCGCAACTCCGTG
>JBGSWX010000357.1:0-3576 GCA_041751695.1 Burkholderiaceae bacterium
TTCAAGCGAGACGTAGAAATAGTTCGCTCGCTAACGGTGTTCGAAGCGCGGCGCGCGCTTTTCGACGAACGCCGCCATGCCTTCCTTTTGATCGGCCGTGGCGAACAACGAGTGAAACAGGCGCCGCTCGAACAGCACCCCTTCTGCGAGCGGCAGTTCATAGGCGCGATTGATGGCCTCCTTGGCCATCAAGACCGCCGGTAGCGAGAAGCTCGCAATCGTCGCGGCCACTTTCAGTGCTTCGTCCAGGAGACTCTCGGCCGGCACCACGCGCGAAACGAGCCCGGCGCGCTCGGCTTCTGCCGCGTCCATCATGCGCGCGGAGAGCACGAGGTCCATCGTTTTAGCCTTGCCGACTGCGCGCGGCAGCCGCTGCGTCCCGCCCGCGCCGGGGATGATGCCGAGCTTGATTTCGGGCTGGCCGAACCTGGCGGAATCGGCCGCGATGATGATGTCGCACATCATGGCCAGCTCGCACCCGCCGCCGAGCGCGAAACCGCCGACCGCGGCGATGACCGGCTTGCGAATGCGCTTGAGTGTTTCCCAATTGCGTGTGATGTAGTCGGACTTGAAAACATCCATGTACGACCAGGAACTCATCGCGCCGATGTCGGCGCCGGCGGCAAACGCTTTGTCGTTGCCGGTAATAACGATGGCGCCGATGCCGTCGTCGGTGTCAAAACCGAGTAAGGCGGCGCCGAGTTCGTCCATCAGGGTGTCGTTCAGTGCATTGAGTGCTTTCGGCCGGTTCAGCCGGATCAAACCGACCCGATCGCGCTTTTCAACGAGGATGTGCTCGTGCTCCATCAAGGCGTCTCCATGGGTTGCGTCGCCATATTAGCGAGGCAAGCTGGACGCGTTAGGTACCCGAGCGTGCCAGGTAGTCGAGGATCGTGTCCGACGACAGTGCGCGCGCGTAGAAGAACCCCTGAGCAAACTCGCAGCCGATTTCACGCATGTATTCGACCTGCTCGATCGACTCGACACCCTCGGCAACGACCTTCAATTTGAAGTGGCGCGCCACCGCCAGCATGGCATGCACGATGGCGCGGCTGTCCGCATCGCCCGGAATGCCCTCGATGAACGATTGATCGATTTTCAGCGCGGTAAACGGCATGCGCTTCAGGTAACCGAGCATTGAGTAGCCGGTGCCGAAGTCGTCCAGCACCAGGCCCACTCCAAGCGCGGCGAGCTCGGCCAGCACATCGTTGTTGATTTCGCTTTCTCTGACCAGCGTGCGCTCGGTGATTTCGAGCACGATCAATTTCGGATCGATCGCGTGTTTCGCCAGCGCGGCGCGCACCAGGCCGGGCAATGCGGTCGATCCCATTTCGCGGCCGGCGACATTGATCGATATGGGGACATCGAAGTCCGGGCGCACGGCGCGCCAGCGATTGATCTGCGAGCACACCTCGTTGAGCACCCAGCGAGTGATGCGCTCCGATAATCCGCTCAGCTCCGCTACGCCGATGAAGCGATCGGGCGTCAGTATTCCGTGCACCGGATGGCGCCACCGGATCAGCGCCTCGAGCCCGACAACGCTGCCGCTGGCCATCTCCACCTGCGGCTGATACTCGCAAATGAATTGCGAGGTCTCACTTTGCACCGCCTTCACCAGCTCGATGCCGAGCTGCACTTCGCGCGCGGCGCGCTCGTAACGGATCGGATTGAAAAAGCTGAACTGATTGCGGCCGTCGCGCTTGGCTTGGTACATCGCGGCGTCTGCATTCTTGAGCAGCGTGCTCATATCGCGCCCGTGCTCCGGAAACAGCGCCACACCGATCGATGCCGACACTTGAGTGTCGATCCTCGGAACAAGGTCGGTGCGATTCAACGCCTGTGCGATCCGTTCGGCCAGCAAGGCGACTTCCTGCCGGTGAACGAACTCGTTGATCAGCACGACGAACTCGTCACCGCCCAGGCGCGCGACCGTGCCCGCATCTCCGACAGTGGCGCCCAGCACGTCCGCGGCGGACTTGATCAACGCGTCGCCCACCAGGTGGCCGAGCGTGTCGTTGACATCCTTGAAGCGATCGAGATCGATCAGCATCACCGCCATCCGCCGCTTGCGATTGGCCGCGGTCATGATCAGATCGCGCAAAGTCTCGCGCAACAGATTGCGATTCGGCAGTCCGGTCAGGCCGTCATACCACGCCAGATGCTCGATGCGCGTCTCGGCTTCCTGCCGCTGCGCGGCCTCGAGCGCGAGTGCCAGCATCAACGCCGTGGTGTTGGCAAAGCTCACGTCATCGTCATCCCAGTGACGCGTCTCGTAGTGCTGCAAGCCGAGCACTCCGTTGACTTCGCCCTCGACCAGCACCGGAACGTCGAGCATCGCGCGCACGCGCGACCAACTGCGATCACCCGCGAACGAACTCGTCAGGCGCGAGGTCTGCGTGTCATTGATGATCACCGGCTGCCGATTCATCAACTGGGCAAAGTAGGCGGGAAAGCGCGTGGCGGTGAACTCGCGACCGACCCACTCGCGCTGGAAGCGATCGCTGGTGCGGTCGAACAACGACTCGCAGCGCAGCGCCTCGCCGTCGTGCGACAAGCGCCAGAAGCTCACCGCACTGACATCGAGCACTTCGGTGGCCGTGCGCAAGATCGTTGAGAGCGCATGGGTGAAATCAGACTTCGGCTGGATTGCCAGCTCGAGCAGCCGCTCGCGAAAACGAAGCCGGCGTGCTTGCGCGCGTTCGGCCGGCCCGAGATCGCGCGCCGTTAGCACCAGGCCGCGCACGCGCGGATCCTCGAGGCGATTCGCGATGACGCACGAGATACTGCGGCCGCTGCCGACAAACGCTGCGCGCGTGCGCAGCAGCAGCGGTGCCGCCTGCCGATCGCCGGGCGGGTCGCGCAATATGCGATCGATCGCGCGCCGAAACTCGATGCGCGACGGTTGATCAAGAATGAATTCGAACGGCGACCCCAGCACATCGAACACCTGTTCGCCTGTGATCGGTTCGAGCGCCGCGCTCGCGTAGACGACGCGCCGGTCCTCGTTCAAAACGACGGTCAGCTCGGACTGGTGTTGTGCGAGCGCCCGCGCGCGCGCTTCATTGAGCTGAACACCTTTTGCGTAAAAGCGCGCTTGCGTCGTTTCGGTAATTGCTATCGATGCGAATTCGTCCTGTTCGAAGCGGAACAGGCGCATGGCAACCCGCGCCGTCAGGCGACCGGCGCCACCGCGCAGCGGCAGCTTGGTTTCCACGCTTGCTTGCGTACCGCTCGCTGCCATCGCCCACAGCCGACTCCAGCGCCGCGCAAACGCTTGATGAGTCGGATACGAGAGCAGTTCTGCAACGCTGCGGCCGATCGGCGAATCGCCACCCACAAGGGCGCCGGCTTCTGCATTGAGCGCGAGAATCTGGCCCGCGGCGTTGACACACAGCATCGGTACGCCGGCGTAATCAAAAGCTGCGCGCTTGAGCGAACTCTCAACGGCAGCTTGTCGCAGCGGGATGACGGTCGATGCCAACTGACTCCTCGTCGTGACGGACGGTCGATTCTGCCACGATGCCCCGTTCGCGCGATAGCGAAAACCCGAAAAGAGAGTCGGTACGCCCTCTGCCC
>JBGSWX010000358.1:0-3816 GCA_041751695.1 Burkholderiaceae bacterium
CGGGTCCGCGCCGAAAGCCGTCGAGGCACCCGAAAAGATCTTGCTCGCTGTCGTCAGCTGCGCATGCGTTTCGATCCCGATAACGATTTCCCACTGCATACGGACTCTAGTGCAGCGTCGTCGTCGTGTTTTCGTGCAATAGCCGGCGCGCCTCGCGCTGTTCGTGGCAATGGGTGTCCCAAGCGGCTTGCGCCATCGTGCGATGCTGGCGCGCGGGTGCCGGCTGCTGCACGGCTTCGAGCGCGGTCGCCATGTTGTCGTGCACAATCGCGCGAATGTCGGCCGGGGCCGACTGGTCCAGGCGCCGCAGCGCGGCCAGCGCCTGTGCGTAGCCAGCATCAATCTGGCCGAGCTGCAAAAGGCAGATCGCGCGATCGGACATCGCCGCCGTGCACTCGTGCAAGAAACCGTCGCCCTCGCATTGCGGCAAGTGCAAGTCGTACAGGGCAAGCGCCGGTTTGTAGCGCTTTTGCAGCACGTGCATTTCCGCGAGCAGCAGATGATCGAGCGTCGTCATGGGCCCATCGGGCACTTGCGCCGCGTAGTCGATGCAATGCTGCAACGCTACGATCGCATCCTTGACACCCTGCGTGTCGAGCTCGCCGCACCCCGCCGACTGCCTGGCGTGCGCCGCCTTGGCCAACGCGGCCCGCTGCAGCCAGCTCGCCATTGCGATTTCATCGTCGAGTTGCGTGACCACATCGTGCGCCTCGCGATAAAGCCGGTACGCGGCTTCGTGGTCGCGCGCGTCTTGATGCAGCGATGCCAGCGCGAGCGATGCGCGACAGCGAGCTTCCAGCGTCGCATCGCCGTTGGCCAGCACCGATCGTGCGTGCGTCGCAGCGGCCCTGACGTCGCCCTCGCGATGCATGAACAACGCCAGCGCCGATTCGCACTCGGCCACCAGAATGGATTCGTTCGACCGGCGTGCCTCACGCAGCGCTTCACGCATTTCTTGCTGCGCACGGCTGAGGCGGTTCGAAAAATAAGTGTCGATCGCGCGCACGTAGGCGAAGCGCAGTTTCAGCGCGCGCGGCGCGTCGGTTGGCATCTGCTGCTCGGCATCCGACAGCGTTGCCTCGGCTTCGGCGACCCGGCCCAGGCGCGCGAGCAGTATGGCCCGATCCTGCAGCAAGCGGATGCGGTCGGCGATAAGCGTCGCCGCTGCGACACTCTTCTGATTGGCTGCGAGCAAACGCTGCGACATCGCTGACCTAATATCCCGCGGGCCGGCGTTGATGCCAATCGGTCGCGCGCTGGTAGGCGTGGGCCACACCGAGCATGCGCGCTTCATCGAAATAATTGGCGATCAGTTGCAGCCCGACCGGCCGCTTGCCGTTCACCGGTCCGGCGCCGAAGCCGCATGGAATGCTCATAGACGGTACGCCCGCAAGACTGCCTGGCACTGTGTAGTAATCGGCCATGTACATCGCGACCGGATCGGCCGCTTTCTCCCCGAAGCCGAACGCTACGCTCATGGTGACCGGTCCGGCGATCACGTCACAACGGGAGAACGCTCGGGTGAATTCATCGGCAATAATCCGGCGCACCTTTTGCGCCTTGATGTAGTAGGCGTCGTAGTAGCCGTGCGACAGCACGTAGGTGCCAACCAGGATGCGGCGTTTGGGCTCGGCGCCGAAACCTTCGGAGCGCGACTTCTTGATCATGTCGGTCAGGTCGGTGTAGTTGGCCGCACGATGGCCGTAACGCACACCGTCGAAGCGCGACAGATTGCTCGACGCTTCAGCCGGCGCGACCACGTAGTACACCGGAATACCCAGCTCGGCGTTCGGCAGCGAAATATCGACCAGTTGGGCGCCCAGCCGCTGGTATTCGGCGAGTGCTTCGCGCACGGCGGCCTCGACGTCGGGTTGCAGCAGCCGGCCGAAAAATTCCCTCGGTACTCCGATCTTCAATCCCTTGACTTCCAGGTTTAAGTGCCGCGAGTAATCCTCGCGCGGCCGATTCACGCTGGTCGAATCCTTCGGGTCGAAGCCGAGCATATGGTTGAAAACGAACGCCGCGTCCTCCGCCGAGCGCGTCATCAGCCCGGCGGTGTCCAGGCTCGATGCAAAAGCGATCATTCCCCAGCGCGAGGGCCGGCCGTACGTGGGTTTGGTGCCGGTGATTCCCGTAAAAGCCGCGGGCTCCCGAATCGATCCTCCGGTGTCGGTGGCAGTGGCCACCGGCGCCAGCCGCGCGGCCACCGCCGCTGCCGAGCCGCCGGATGACCCCCCCGGCACGGCACTCGTGTCCCACGGGTTGAGCACGTTGCCGAAGGCGCTGTTCTCGTTGGACGAGCCCATCGCGAACTCGTCGCAGTTGAGCTTGCCCAGCGTCACCATCCCGGCCTGCTTGAGGTTATCGACCACGGTGGCGTCAAATGGACTTCGATAGCCGCGCAGAATCCTGCTCGCCGCGGTCGAGCAGAAGTCCTTGGTCACGAAAATATCTTTGTGCGCGATCGGCACCCCGGTCAGCGGCGTGGCGGCTTCGCCTTTGCCCGCGAGGCGCGCGTCGGCCGCGGCCGCCTGCGCAAGTGTCACTTCAGGCCGAACGTCGAGAAATGCGTTCAGGTTCCGGTGCGGTTCAATGCGGTCCAGATGCGCCTGGGCCAATTCGACCGCAGAGATCTGCCCGGCAGCCAGCGCGCGCGACAGGTCCGCGAGCGAGCTCCCCGCGAGATCGTCCATCGCTATTCGACCACTCGGGGCACAATGAACAAACCGTCCAACTGGGCCGGCGCATTGGCCATCGCTGCAACGCGTTGGTCGCCTTCGGTCACTACGTCGTCGCGCAGGCGGGCCATCCCGCCCAGCGGGTCGGCCATCGGTTCGATTCCGCTGGTGTCAACCGCCTGCATGCGCTCGATCATCGCGAAGATGTCGGTGAGCTGCGCGAGTGTGTGTTGCGCTTCGTCGTCGGTGATCTCGATGCGCGCGAGATGTGCGATGCGGCGGACCTGATCGAGATCGAGTGACATGCGTGCGGGATGGGTTTGCTGACGGGTACGCGGGGAAAATGGGGCTAATCGAGCAGATCAGAAGCGAAAAAAGTTTATCATTCGCCCCACTTTCGAGCCGGGTAGTCTAGTTTTTCGCTGCTGCCCCACTATCACTCATGTTCGGTTTTCTTCGCGGCTATTTTTCCAACGATCTTGCAATCGATCTAGGCACCGCCAACACGCTGATCTACGTGCGCGGCAAAGGCATCGTGCTCGACGAACCTTCGGTCGTCGCGATCCGGCAGGAGGGCGGCCCCAACGGCAAGCGCACGATCCAGGCGGTGGGCAAGGAAGCCAAGCAGATGCTCGGCAAAGTGCCCGGCAACATCGAGGCGATCCGCCCGATGAAGGACGGCGTGATCGCGGATTTCACGGTCACCGAACAGATGCTCAAGCAGTTCATCAAGATGGTTCACCCGTCGAGCCTGTTTGCACCCAATCCGCGCATCATCATTTGCGTGCCGTGCGGCTCGACGCAGGTCGAGCGCCGCGCGATCAAGGAATCGGCCGAGGCGGCGGGTGCATCGCAGGTGTATCTGATCGAAGAACCGATGGCCGCTGCGATCGGCTCGGGCCTGCCGGTGTCCGAAGCGTCGGGCTCGATGGTGGTCGACGTCGGTGGCGGCACCACCGAAGTCGGCGTCATTTCGTTGGGCGGCATGGTCTACAAAGGCTCGGTGCGCGTGGGCGGCGACAAGTTCGACGAGGCGATCATCAACTACATCCGTCGCAACTACGGCATGTTGATCGGCGAGCCGACCGCGGAGCTGATCAAGAAAAAGATCGGCTCGGCGTTTCCAGGCTCCGAAGTG
>JBGSWX010000359.1:0-6708 GCA_041751695.1 Burkholderiaceae bacterium
GGTTGAGATAGCGCTGCGCACGCCCGCGTAGCGGCTCCAATTCACGCACGATCGCATCGATCACCGGCTGCTTGCATTCGAGGCAGCCGATGCCGGCGGTGCGGCAGCCGGTCTGCACCCACTGCTGGGTGGCTTCGTCGGAATACACCTGGTGCAGCGGCCACACCGGGCACTTCTCGGGATCGCCGGGATCGGTTCGACGCACGCGCGCCGGGTCGGTCGGCATCGTGCGCACTTTTTTTGTCACCGACTCGGGTTCTTCGCGCAGCGCAATCGAGTTGTTGTAGCTCTTCGACATCCTCCGCCCATCGAGCCCCGGCATTCTCGATATCTTCGTGAGCAACGCGCCCGGCTCGGGAAGAATCACCCGGTGCGCGCCCTCGACGTAGCCGAACAATCGCTCGCGATCTTTCAGCGGCAGCGCTGTGTCTGCCTCGAGGATGCTGCGCGCTTGGCGCAGAGCGTCCGCGTCACCGTCCTGCTGGTAGCGAGTTCGCAGCTCGGCAAAACGCTTCGCGTGGCCGCCGAGCTTGCGCACCGCGGCTTTTGACTTGGCCTCGAAGTCGGGCTCCGCGCCGAAGACATGATTGAAGCGGCGTGCGATCTCGCGCGTCATCTCGATGTGCGGCACCTGATCCTCGCCCACCGGCACCAGCGTGGAGCGATAGACCAGAATATCTGCGGCCTGCATCAGCGGGTAGCCGAGGAAGCCGTAGGTCGATAGATCGCGATCCGACAATTGTTGCTGCTGGTCCTTGTAGGTCGGCACCCGCTCGAGCCAACCGAGCGGAGTCACCATCGACAGCAGCAGAAAAAGCTCCGCATGCTCGGGCACGCGCGATTGAATAAAGATCGTCGCCTGCGCGGGATCGACGCCGGCGGCGAGCCAGTCGATCACCATGTCCCACCCGGCGTCGCGGATCTTGTTGGTCTCTTCGTAGTGCGTGGTCAGCGCGTGCCAATCGGCCACGAAGAAAAGGCACGGATGCTCGCTCTGCAACCGCACCCAGTTCTTCAGCACGCCGTGATAGTGGCCCAGATGCATCGCACCGGTGGGGCGCATGCCGGACAGAACTCGATCTGGAAAGATCGTCACGAAAACAGCCGCATCGTCATGAAAACAGCCGAACGATTGCTTCGCCGACCGCCAGAAACGGCTGCAGCACGACGTTCAGCGTTTGCGTCACCAGCAGGCCGATGATGATGAAGAGTCCGAACGGCTCGATGCGCGAATACGCGTTCGACAAATTGCGCGGCAGCAAGCCCGCGACGATGCGCCCACCGTCGAGCGGTGGAATCGGCAGCAGGTTAAGCGCCATGAAGATCAGATTGACCTGCACGCCCGCGGTTGCGACCTGCAGAAAAAACCGTTCCTCGACGCCAGCCATTTGCAGCACTCGGAATAACAGTGCCCACAGGATCGCCATCACCAGATTCACGGCCGGACCCGCGGCCGCCACCCAGATCATGTCGCGCTTGGGCCGGCGCAGGCTCGACCAATCCACCGGCACCGGCTTGGCCCAGCCGAACATGAAGCCGGTCAAGATCACCATGCCGAGCGGGACCGCGATCGTGCCGATCGGATCGATGTGCTTGACGGGATTGAGCGTGACGCGGCCGAGAACATAAGCCGTGTTGTCGCCGAACATGCGAGCCACGTAGCCGTGCGACGCTTCGTGAACCGTGATCGCAAACAACACCGGGATCGCGTACACGGCGATCAACTGCAATGCGTTTTCCATCGAATCGAGTCTATCAGCGCAAATTCAGCGCAAGTTACAAGCCGAGTTGCGCGAGGTCGCCCAGGCCCTGGCGCACCAGCACCGCTTCTGCGCCCGTCAGGTCGACGATCGTCGTCGGCTGCACGCCGCACGCGCCGGCGTCGAGCACGAAGTCGATCTCATGGTCCAGACGCTCGCGAATGTCTTCGCCCTGATTCAACGGCAGCTCATCGCCGGGAAGCTGCAGCGTCGTCGTCAGCAAGGGCTGGCCCAGTACATCGAGCAACCCGAGGGCAACGCGATGATCGGGCACGCGCAGCCCGATCGTTTTGCGCGACGGATGCGATAACCGGCGCGGCACTTCCTTGGTCGCTTCAAGAATCAGCGTGTACGGCCCCGGCGTTGCGTTCTTCAGCAATCGATAACGGCGGTTGTCAACCTTGGCGTATTGGCCGATGTCCGATAAATCGCGGCACATCAATGTGAGCAGATGCCGCTCGTCGATGCGGCGAATCGCGCGAATGCGATCGACCGCGGCGCGGTCGTCCAGATGGCACGCCAGCGCATAGCAAGAATCGGTGGGGATCGCACCGACGCCGCCATGATCGAGAATCTGCGCCGCTTGCCGCAGCAGCCGCACCTGCGGGTCTATAGGGTGCACCGAAAAAAGTTGCGCCATCAGCCTGATGCAAAACTACTGTGCGTCCCGATCTTGCGCCTAAAGTGCTCAACGTACGTCACGTACGCCTCCGCTCCTCGGCGCGCAGTTGCCAAATTCGTCGGGCCTGCTCGCTACGTCTTTCATCAGACTGTTACATAAACCGATGCCAGACGGGCGTCAGCTCCGTTGACAATTGCGCCACGCGTCCCAGTTCGACATTGGCCGATTCACCCGGGCCATGAAAGTCGCTGCCGCTCGACGCCTCGAATCCGAACTCCAGTGCGAGTTGCGTGAAGCGCCGCACATCGTCGGGCGTGTGATTGCTCGTGACGACTTCGAGCGCGGTGCCGCCTACGCTGCGAAACTCTTCGAGCAGAGCATGCAGCGCCAAAGCGTCGAAGCGGTAGCGGGCCGGATGCGCAATCACTGCTACGCCTCCGGCGGCGCCGATCATGTTGACCGCTTCACCCAACGTGGCCCATCGATGCGGTACATAGCCCGGCTTGCCTTCGATCAAGAAACGCTTGAACACCTCGCGCACGTCGCGGCAAACGCCCTGCTCGACCAGAAATCGCGCAAAGTGGGTGCGGCCGATCATTTGCGGATTCCCGGCGTGGCGCAGCGCGCCTTCGAACGCGCCATTGACGCCCGCTGCAGAAAGGCTCTCGCCGATCTCGCGCGCGCGCCGCGTTCGCCCCGATCTCACATGAGCCAGCCCGTCGCGCAAGGCCGCGTCATCGCCGTCGACGCCCAGGCCGACAATGTGGAGCGTGGTCGCTCCCCAGGTGACCGAGACCTCAACGCCGGGAACAAACGCCAGCGCGCACGCAGAAGCCGCCGCACTCGCCTCCGCCAGCCCGGACACTTCGTCGTGATCCGTCAGCGCGTAAAGCTCGACACCCTGCTCGGCCGCACGGCGCGCAACGTCGCCCGGCGACATCGTGCCGTCGGAGTAGAACGAATGGGAATGAAGATCGGCGCGCAGCGCGTGCGCGTTGCCGCCGTTGACGTCCAGCATGCAGGCATTCTAGTGGCCTGTAACAGCCGAATCCAGACCGAAGGACGCGCCCACTCGGCGTGCAGGGCTAGGCCTCATTTGGCAACTGAGGCACAGCAATACCCGAAGGTATTGCGAGCATTCGCAACGACGCCATGCGCGTCGATGGCGTGGCAGACGGGCTAGGCATTCGGCTGTTACAGGCCACTAGGGCTTGTTTACGCTCGCAATCCTGCGCACAAAGCCGTTGATCAAACGTGCAACTTGGTCGGGCTGATCATGGTGCAGCATGTGCCCTGCATCTTCGACGACCACGCTTTCGACGTCGCGCAGCACGGCCTTGCGCGCTTCGACTTCCCGCAACGCCGCGGCAGCATCGTTGCCTACGTGCCGCAGCACGTCGGTCTGCGCGGCGCGCACCCATAGCACCGGGCATTCGACACTTTCCCAACACGCAAGGACTTCGTCGATTCGGTACAGCGTCGCGTTGACGATGCGATGTGCGGGATCACCGGCCACGCGATAGCGCCCCGCGCCATCCGCAACCGACCAGTGCTCGGCCAGAAACGCTGCCCGCTCTTTCGAAAGCCGCGGGTTATTCTTCATCAACCGCGCCGCAACTTCGTCTCGCGACGCATAGTCGCGCAGCGCGCCACCCTGCTTCAATTGATCGATCCACTGCGCGTAACGCGCCGGCGCCTGCTCGGGACGCGTGGGGCGCAGCCCGAAGCCTTCCAGGTTCACGACCGTGCGCACACGCTCGGGCCGCGCACCCGCGTACATCAGCGCGATATTGCCGCCCATGCTGTGGCCGACCAGCAGCGCGGGCGCGTTGCCCGCCACTTCATCGAGAACGAACTCGAGGTCAGCCAGGTAGTCCGGAAACCAGTAACAGTCGCCCGCCGCGCGGTCGCTGAGCCCGAAGCCGCGCCAATCGGGCGCCACGACCCGCCAATCGCGATCGAGCGCATCGACGACGAACTGAAACGAGGCGGACACGTCCATCCAGCCGTGCAGCATGACCAGGGTGTGCGCTGCATCGGCGGCGGACGGCCCCCACTCGCGCAGGTGGTAGCGCAGTCCTCGCACATCGATAAAGCGGGAAAGTGACAGCTTCATTTGAGCAAGCGTTTGCGTGCGCGCGGGTGTTCGGCGATTATAGGAACCAGCTTCGGAGACGCTGATGCGCGACCAATACCGCGCGCTCTACGACAACTTCCGCTGGTATGTGCCGCGCGATTTCAATATCGCCGAGGCCTGCTGCCGCCGCTGGGCGCAGGAGACCACGCGCATCGCGTTGCACTACGAAGACGAAGCCGGCAACCACACCTCGTTTACCTACGCTGCGCTGCAGGCCGACGCGAACCGTTTGTCCAACGCACTGCAGGCACTCGGAACAGCGCGTGACGAGCGCGTAGCGATTGTGCTGCCGCAGCGCCCCGAAACGGCGATCGCGCACATCGCCGTGTATCAGATGGGCGCGGTGGCGATGCCGTTGTCCATGCTGTTCGGGCCCGAGGCGCTCGAGTACCGGCTACAGGACAGCGCAGCGGTGGTGGCGATCGTCGACGCGGCCGCGTTGGACGCAGTGCAGGATGCACGCGCGCGCTGCCCTGCGCTGCGCCACGTAATCGTTGTCGGCGGGCAGGCGCGTGATTCGACCTGCCACGCATGGAGCGCGCTGCTGGCTAAGTCCGGCGACGCGTACTCGCTGATCGCCACCTCGGCCGATGATCCTGCAGTGTTGATCTACACCAGCGGCACCACCGGGCCACCGAAAGGCGCGCTGATGCCGCATCGCGCGCTGATCGGCAACCTGCCCGGCTTCGTCGCCTCGCATAACTGGTTTCCGCAGCCCGGCGATGTGTTCTGGTCGCCGGCCGACTGGGCGTGGACCGGCGGTCTGATGGATGCTTTGCTGCCGACGATGTACTTCGGCTTTCCGATCATCGGCTTTCGCGGGCGCTTCGATCCGGAACGCGCATTCGAGCTGATGCAGCGACACGGCGTCACCAACGCATTCCTGTTTCCGACTGCGCTCAAGATGATGATGAAGTCGGTGGCCGATCCGCGTGCGCGATACCCACTGAAGCTGCGCTCGCTGATGAGTGCGGGCGAAGCGGTGGGTGAAACGGTATTCGATTGGTGCCGCAATGCGCTCGGTGTGACCGTCAACGAGATGTTCGGCCAGACCGAGATGAACTACATCGTGGGCAACTCGAATCAGAAGTGGCCCGCGCGCGCCGGCAGCATGGGGCGACCTTATCCGGGGCATCGAGTCGCCGTCATCGATGACGATGGCCACGTGATGCCGGCCGGTAAAACCGGCGACGTCGCGATTCACCGCCGCGATATTCACGGTGACCTCGATCCGGTGTTCTTCCTCGAATACTGGCGCAATGCGGAGGCCACGCGCAACAAGTTCACCGGGCCGTGGTGCCGCACCGGCGACCTGGCGAGCGCCGATCGCGACGGCTATCTCTGGTATCAGGGCCGCGCCGATGACATGTTCAAAGCCGCGGGCTATCGCATCGGCCCGAGCGAAATTGAAAACTGCCTGGTCAAGCACGCGGCGGTGGCCAACGTGGCGGTGGTGCCAAAGCCCGACAATGAGCGCGGCGCGCTGGTCAAGGCGTTCGTCGTGCTGGCCGCGGGCTACGCGGCGTCATCGGCGTTGATCGAGGAGCTGCAACTGCACGTGCGCGGCAAGCTGGCACCTTACGAGTATCCGAAAGAGATTGAATTCATTGGCGAGCTGCCGATGACAACTACGGGCAAAGTGCAGCGAAGAGTGTTGCGCGAGCTGGAGAAGAAACGCGCCGCTGAAAAGACTTAGGGCTCGCGGCGCCGCGCAGCCGGCACGATACGTCCGTCGCGCGTCATCCGCGGCCGATATTGCGCGTTGGCAATAGCGGCGGTCAGGACACGCATGCGCTCTTCGTCGACCTCCGAATCGATCAGCCGCGTGACATAGGCCGATGGGATGTCTTTGTATTGGCGCCGGTCCAGCCTAACGACGACTTCGCGCCATCCCTGATCCAACAGCCAGCGCCACAGCGAGTCGTCCATGCCGGAGCGGACGGTCATCCGAATGTCGCCGCAAACCAGCTTCGCGCCGTAGGGCGGTTTGCTGCCTGCCGACGGAACCTCGCGCTCGCATCTGATCTTAAGCAGAGTACGGACCTGGTCACGGACGTGTGATACGAACTCGATCTCCAACGGCAGCCTCCACTGATCCTTGGACTGTAGCGGCGCCTAGGCGACGCCGAATCCCCCGAATCTGCTAGAGGGACCGTTTGCGTTTTTCAGGAAACCGTCGCGCCTTCGGC